>CALGLJ010000085.1 GCA_937930235.1 uncultured Verrucomicrobiales bacterium
CCGTGAACTCGCGAACGATGTCGCTTGGCATTCTCTCAATGCCGATGCGCGCACCGGAGTCAGGGGAGCAAAAGTTTTATCCATGAATGATCTTGCAGAGAAAGGCATGCGCGAAATTTCTTTCGTCGGTTCTCTGGAAACCTCATCGACCTTGACGGGGAATTGGCAGAAAATGACCAACGCGACCTCACCTTACCGTTTTCGGATCACTGAGCCTTCGAGGTTCTATCGCGTGAGATAAAAAAACCCGAAGCGTTATGGGCTTCGGGTTTTTGAAAAATCTGAATGAAGATCGGATTTAGGATTTTTCTCTCTTGAGGAAACCTAAGACTCCTAAAATGAATAGCACCGGAAGTCCGATGAGTCCTACGAGGCTGAGGTTGTAGATGTAAGGGTTGGAGCTTCCATTCATTCCGACGAGCTTCCATACGGAAGCAAAGGTCGCGATGCCCCCAGCTAGAATCATGAGGATGTTCACGGGAATGCGTTTCTGAGGCATGTCTTCTCCGAGAGTTTTCTTGGAGTTCATGAGTAAGATGAAAATCAAGTATGCGATCGGGAGAAGCACGGTCGCGATCACTGCAGCCGGGATGACCATAGCTGTTTTGACGTCTGGATCACCTTTCCAAAGAATCGGAGAGAGGAATCCCGTGAGCGCTGGCATCAGCGCTCCGATCATGAAGATTCCTTTTTGCCCTGGTTTCCCAAAGGCTTCTGAAATGGCATATCCATTCATCATCATGTGTACAATCATGGTGCTCAAAGCCATTGCTAAGACTCCGATGCCGAAAATAAGTTGAGCATTTTTACCCAAAAATGGCTCAAGTGATTGGGCGAGATTGACGGCAGTCCGCTCCGCTAAAATGACTCCCATATCTTTTTCTGCTTGTGGGAGAGATTCACGGAGAGCCGCTTTTTTGTCTGCATCCATTGCGGCGAAGCCCTCGTGCAGAGTCGCTAGACGCTTATCGACGATTTTATGATACGCTCCCACCGAATAAGCGGTGCTTTCTTTTTTTGCATGGAACTGTGCCGAGGTGGTGATGACGAGAAATGAGGTCGCAAGGATGAATGGAACAAAGAGTCCCAGAACAAGATCATAGCGAGAGAGTTCACGGTGATTTCTCCCCCATCCCTTGGCCCTGATGCTGTAGGGAAGCAAAAAGGTCATATTAATTCCTACCGCAGATCCAAAAGCGGCGATGATTTTGTCGCGCTGCGTGCTGGTGATAAATTCGGTCCAAAAGTCAGAAGATTCTCCGGTGGCTGAGATCGCTTCTGCATAGGTGCTGGCGGGCTTGAACAGAGCGGTGAAATCAGGAATGAGGCCAGCGAACAAAGCGCCCCAAGTCACTTGTCCGCTCAATGCGAGTTTGGCCACCACGCCCATAAAGGCCAGGACGACAATCGCCACCAGCGTTTTCAAGACCTTATCGATGACGCCAGATGCCTTACCATCTTGGCGCGAAAGCCAGAGGAGAGAGAGGCTGAGTACGGCAAAGATCCCAGTGATGACGAAAGGAGACTTGGGTAAAATACCGAGGTTTCCTTGCGCGGCATCGGTCCCGAGTGAAAATTGCGCAGCACAAAAGACAACGTCTGCAATCACGGTGGCGATTAACCATCCCCAAGCAAGAGTTGGAGAGATGTTCTTTTTAACAGAAACAAAGGGCCTTTCTTTCGAAGATAAAGTGACATGGGAAATAGCTGCCAACATGATGATGCCGCACAGCATCGCTAAGGGCTGCAGCCACATGAACTGATACCCGCCAATGACCCCAAGATAGAGAGCTCCCACAAGTGAGCCTCCGCCGAGAGTGACCGCGGCTTGAATCCAGCCGGGACCAGAGAGTTTCCCGTATCCAGCGAGTTTTCCGACGAAGCCTCTTTGCGAGATTTGCTCAAGGTGGGCGAGTTCTTGTTGATTTGAATCTATGTCGCTCATGTGAAGGGGATTCTTAGCGAGAAAAGCAAGGGATCAATCACGAAAGGAGGAAAACTTGATGATTGTGCGATCTCAAGGCAGAGTGCGCCTCATTGAGCGAGGACACCACCACGACCCCAAAACTGAGTAAGGATCTTCAGGCCCTGATGAAGGTGCGCCTGAATGTGTTTGTCCTGATCACCACCTTTTTCGGCTTTTGGCTCGCGAGCGATTGGCCCCTGGATGGCTGGTTGCTCTTCCATACTTTGGTTGGCACGGCGGCAGCGGCCTTTGGTTCAGCCGCCTTTAACCAGTTGATGGAGGTGGAAGACGATGCTCGGATGAAGAGAACGGCTGATCGCCCCTTGCCTTCTCGCCGGATGGGAGTCGTAAAAGCTTTTGTGATTGGTTGGGGGCTCGCGGCATTTGGCTGCATCCATCTGGCGGCCAAGGTCAACAATATCGCGGCGATTCTCGCGGGAGTGACCATCGCGATCTACGTCTTTGTCTACACCCCCATGAAAAAGTGGACGGGGTTGAATACCTTGATCGGAGCCATTCCGGGGGCCATCCCTCCTCTCATTGGCTGGGTAGGAGCAGGTCGTGCCTGGACTGATACGGGAGGATGGTTTCTCTTTGCGCTCTTATTCTTTTGGCAGCTGCCACACTTTGTTGCCATTAGCTGGCTCTGCCGGGAAGATTATGAGGAAGGAGGCTATCAGATGTGGTCAAATGGTGACCATTCCGGCGAAAAAACGAAAAAACTCTATCTCGCTTTCAGCGTCTGTATGATTGCTCTGGGGGCCGTGGGAGCGCTTTGTCATCTCTACCCCTGGTGGGTGGCTGGCCTTCATACCGCCATCGTTTTTTGGATGCTGACCCCCGTGATGCGCCATCAGGGAGAGCGTGAGACGATGCGGAGCGGCTTCTTGCGAACCTTAGTTTATCTCCCTCTTGTGTTGCTCGTTCTTGCCTTTACGTGGAGCTAAGCTAATTTCCACCAGCCGTGGACGTCAGCAAGCTCGAACCAGCGGATCGTGATCCCGTTAAGTTACGCAATACCGCCCTCTCTCTCTTTGTCTTCATGATTCTGGGAGGATTTGCCATTCTCTTGGCCTATAAGAACTTTGGAGAACGAACGGCACAAAGTGATCGCCCTAGCATGGAGTTCAAGATCACGGACGATGTCGATGTCATGCGGGCAGACCGCGAGATCGTCAATGTGCAGACCCTCAAAGGGAAAGTAGCGCTAGCCCTCATTACCACAAGTAAGCCGGATGTCAGATCTGAGCCCACCTTGGCAGCGGTCCGAGACGTGATGGCTCGTTTCAAAGATCAAAAGGAAAAGCCCGTCATTCTCGCCTTCGTCATCGATGCAGATGAATCCAATCCTGAAAGTATGGCCCCCGTTCTTAATGAATTTGGATCGGAGCCTGATCTCTGGAGAATTGCCGCTGGCAAAGATGGGAAAGTCTCCATTCGGGCTTTCTTAAAATACCGGCTCCGTTTTGGAGTCTACCCAGAGCGAATCGATGGGGAATACGTTTACGACAGTAAGCTGGTACTCCTCGATCAACACCTGCAAGTGCGCGGACTCCCAGGCTCAAATGAAGGGTGGGACTTTGAAAAAGTGGCGCAGATGGAAGAAAAATACTCCCAAGCGCTGAAACAACATCCAGATAAGGAACTCGTGCCGCCTCCGATAACCACCGACCAGCTTCGGGAGCTTCTTTTTAAATCGATCGACTACCTCTACGCACATCCCGATGAGAAAGGACAAGCTCAATGACAGATAAGAAAAAAATCACTCTCATCTACGTGGGAGTCGCCGTGATTTCCCTCTTTATCCTCGCGATGGGTTATTTCCTTGCGAGCCTGAGAAGTATGAAAGAGAGGCCCACTGCGGAAAATGTCGGGAAAGAAGAAGTCACTGCAATCACTGTCCTCTCCCGAGATCTCGAAGTCCAAAAACAAGATGGGGCCATGGTGAAAATCTCAGATTTAAAGGACAAAGTCTGGATCGCGGCTCAATTCTACGCCGCGTGCCCTATGTGTGCGGAACGAAATGCCAATCGCCTGCTTGGGCTTTATGCTGACTTTAAAAATGAACCCGAATTCCAAGTGGTCTGCCTCTCGGTCGATCCCGAGCAGGACAAAATCGAGCACCTGCAAGCAGTCGAAAGCCAGCTCGAAGTTGATGGACGCAACTGGTGGTTCGTGAAAACGGAGAAAGACACGATTTGGGACTATATGAGAAATGTCATGCTCTTCGGAGATATTCGGGAACGCACGCAGCCGGAAGAAATCGCCGCGAAAGGAAAGTGGTCTCATGATCTAGGACTCCAAGTTTGGCGAGGCGATACCATGGTCGCGCGCTGGGATGAAGGGCGGGATCTGCAACTTCTTAAGAATAAAATTACCACCGCAATCGCGGAACTTCGGAGCAATGAGTGATCGAAGCGAATTTTTAGAAAAACCAATCAATGAGAAAAGGGCCAAGGCCTTAAAGAAAGTCGTCTGGATTGTCAGCGCCGCCGTCCTCTTACTCGTTGCACTCATGCGCTCTCCCTACAAAATTGGGCGAGGGGAGTTAGATTTCAGCGCCTTGCCTCAAGTGCATGCGGGATTGAATTCTCTCGTAGCGGTCTGCCTCCTAGCCGCTCTTTGGTGCGTGCTGCGTCAGAATTACCGCGCTCATCAGCGCTGGATGACTGCCGCCTTAGCGCTCTCAGGCCTCTTCCTTATCAGCTACGTAGCTTACCACTTTACCACCGTCGAAACCCGCTATGGGGACTTCGATGGGAGCGGAGTTGTCGATGAATCGGAAAAAGAAAGAGCCGGAATCAAGCGTCCCATTTACCTCGGTCTTCTGATCACGCATATTATCGCTGCGGCCGTGAGTTTTCCCTTTATTCTACTCTCTTTCGTACATGCGTGGACTCATGATTTTGTGAAACATAAAAAACTCGTTCGCAAAGTGTATCCTCTCTGGCTCTACGTCGCGATCACCGGGCCGATCTGCTACCTTTTTCTCAAGCCTTTTTATTAAGATGAGAGGGTTTTCGATCAGTGGGGCTCACTTTTGATCAATCGTATCTGCGCCTTGCATCTTTTCCCTTCCTACCCAAATCTTCCGTCATGCGCATTCTGAGTTACGAGGATTCTTCCTACCAACGCTTCGTGAAGAAGCTCTATCGCCGTGCCATCCCCAGTGATCAAGAGCGTGACTACGTCGCCGAGATTATCTCGGAAGTTGCTCAAAAGGGAGACAAAGCACTCGTCGACTTTGCCAAGAAATTTGACCATGCCACCATCAAAGCGAAGGATCTGCGGGTGACGGAGGCTGCAATCAAAGCGGCCCGTGCGCACGTGAGTCAGGACACCAAGTCCGCCATCGCGGCATCGCGTAAAAATATTCACGCCTTTGCCAAACGGAGCCTGCGCAAAGATTGGTCCAAGAAAAATGCGCAAGGAGCTCAGGTCGGGGAGCGTTTCGTGCCCTTTGACCGGGTTGGTATTTACGTCCCAGGAGGGAAGGCTCCTCTTGTCTCCACGGCTTTGATGACGGGTGCTTTCGCCGAAGCCGCAGGAGTGCCTGAGATCATTGCCGCCACTCCTCCCGGACCGGACGGCTCCGTGAATCCTGATTTGCTCTACGCCTTGATCGCTTCCGGCGCTACCGAGATTTATAAAGTTGGCGGAGCTCAAGCCATCGCCGCGCTCTCTCTGGGGACCAAGACCATTGCTCCAGTTGATAAAGTGTTCGGTCCCGGAAATCGCTTCGTTGTCGAAGCCAAACGACAACTCGTGGGCGCAGTGGCCATTGACCTCTTACCGGGTCCGAGTGAAGTACTCATCGTGAGCGACTCCACGGGGAACCCTCAATTCCTCGCCGCAGACCTCCTAGCACAAGCTGAACACGGACCGGACAGTGTGTGCGGTTTTTTGACCAATTCCAAACGCCTCCTCGCGGCGGTGCAAGAAGAGGTCAAAGTCCAACTTGCAAATCTTCCGCGAAAAGAAATCGCAGAAAAGTCACTTCAAAAGGCGGGCTTTGGACTGCTGACAAAATCGCTCGATGAGGCGATTCAGATTTGCAATGACTGGGCACCCGAGCATCTGATTCTCGTCGCGAAGAATGAGGAGGCCTATTTGGATAAAGTCCGCACCGCCGGTGCCATTTATGTCGGAAATTTCTCGGCAGTTGCGGTGGGGGATTTTCTCGCGGGACCGAGCCATACCTTGCCTACTGGCGGTGGTGGTCGCTCATTCTCCGGCCTGCGGGCGGATCAATTCCAACGTCGCACCAGCGTCGTGCGGATGGATCAGGCCGCCCTGCGCCGTTCTCAAAAAATCGTCGAACATTTTGCTGAAATGGAGGGGCTGGAGGGTCACGGCCGCTCCGTGACCTACCGTGCCGAAAGTGATTAAATGAACCTAAAACCGTCATTTACTCCACTTTTCTTATCGAATTTGACAATAGATAGATGAAGGCAATCACTGAACTTTAGTTAAGTTTGATCTTCCGGGATCGACACCCATATCAAGATCTGTGATTTTGTAGGGGTAATGTTAAAAATTACTCCATTCCTTATCTTTTTCTCATGTAGCCTGGTCAGCGCGCAAGTCACGCTCACAGAGGTAGATCGCCAGTTGCTCTTGGATCGTCTCAAAAAAATCCAAGAGACAACTCAGGATACTGCCGCCACCCGCTACACTACGGCTTTGACTGCATTTAAAGCCGCCAAAAGCAGCGATTCGGCAGCGCATTCACTTTATATAAAATGCACGGAAAAGATTCTCTTCGAAGATGAAGCTAAAAAAAGCATCGAGTTTCGGGAATGGCGTCGTCGTCATAAGGAAAGAGAAGATTCACCAGCATTTCGCCGTGCTCTTCGCCACCAGCTCAGTTGGCTGGTTCTCACGATGGAGGTCGGGCAAGATCCTAAAAAATGGGAGGCCAATTCCTCAAAAATCACCGCGGCACTTCAAGCCGTCCTCCAAGATCATGAAAAGCTAAGAGGCCAAGAAAAGATTCTGCGGGAAAATGCTTTGGCGAGCATCTTTGCGAGAGCATACGGAGTAAATAGCCTCAAAGCCTCAGATTTTCCTAAAAGTCCGCTAGAGATTGGAGCGATTTTCGAAAAGATCGTTTTCCCACCCTTGCGTAAAATCGACCGAGTGAGCCAGCTTCGAAAAGCTTGGGAAAATCGCATAGGATACGAAGGGAATCTCATCAAGGAATGGAGTGCGGAAGGTTCCGTCCGTGGCCGTCGCCCTGCATTTGAAAAATGGTACTCCAGTGGGCGTCTGGATCTTCTCTGGGCCATGGAGCTCGATGTGTTTAAAGTTGGAGATCAACGTGCGGCGGCTTTGAGCATGTTGGAATTTCTCAAAAAGAACCTGAGCCATTCGAAGGCTCCGGGTTGGATCGCCCAGTTTACTCAGCTCATCGATGGCGGTGAGGAAGAGGCATCCAAGCCGGAAACAGATCAGCCTGAAACAGAGGCGGAAAAAGTCGAAGCAGAGTGATGCCGTCTCAGCATTGACCTTTTCTCTCGGTCTGCCTAGCGTCCCCGCCCCTAGCGCTATGAGCACTCCAGAAGGAAAATCCTATAAAGACACCCTGTTTCTACCCAAGACAGATTTCCCCATGAAGGGAAATCTGACCGTGCGGGAACCGGCTCGCCTCGAAAAATGGAACTCTGAAGGTCTCTATGCACGAATTATAGCCAAGCGTAAAGCTGAGGGCGCTCCACGCTTCATCCTCCATGATGGCCCGCCATTTGCCAATGGAGACGTCCACATGGGCACCGGACTCAATAAGGTGCTCAAAGATTTTGTGGTGAAATCTAAAACGATGGCTGGCTTTGAAGCACCATACATTCCCGGGTGGGATTGTCATGGGCTCCCCATCGAGTTCAAGGTGATGCAGGGCGATGATGCCCGCGACGTCGAACCGGCTGAAATCCGCCGCCGTTGCGAGGACTTTGCCCGAGGCTGGATCGATACTCAGCGCGATTCTTTTAAACGTCTCGGAGTCTTCGGTGACTGGGAGAATCCCTACCTCACTCTCGACCCCGGCTACGAAGCCAATATCATCAGAACGTTTGCCTCTCTCATCGAGCGGGGCTGTGTTTACCAATCTCAAAAACCCGTTCAGTGGTCCTACGGAGCCAAAACTGCTCTCGCAGAAGCCGAGGTCGAATACGCAGATAAGAAATCTACTGCCGTCTTTGTCCCCTTTGCGATGAAGGATGAAAAGTGGACCGGCTTTGATCTTGTCATCTGGACTACGACTCCATGGACCTTACCTGCCAACCTTGGCATCGCGGTCAATGAACAGTTCATCTATGTTGCGGGAGAATTTTCAAAAGAGGGAGAAACTCGTCAACTCATCGTAGCACGTGAACTCCTCGATCAAGTCGAAGAGAAGACCGGCTGGAAACCCTCCGGAGATCTGCAAGAGCTGAAAGGTGGAGATCTTGAAAACCTGACCGCGCAGCATCCTTTCCTCGACCGCTCTTCCAAGATCATCCTCGGAAAATTTGTCACCGCAGAATCTGGAACAGGGGCCGTCCACATCGCTCCTGGTCACGGAGCCGATGATTACGCCGTCGGCCAGCAGTATGGTCTCGCCGTCCTCAGTCCAGTCGATGATGATGGCAAGTTCACCGATGAATGCGGAGTCCCTGAACTCGTGGGTCAGCATGTTTTCAAAGCCAATGCCCGCATTGTCGAAATCCTCGAAGAGAAGGGGAGTCTTCTAGGGCAGGAAACTTACGAGCACAGCTATCCACACTGTTGGCGCTCAAAAACGCCCATCATCTTTCGCGCGGTAGAGCAGTTTTTCATCTCGATGGAAGGACTTCGAGAAACCGCTCTCAAAGAAATCGATCAAGTCACCTGGCTTCCGAAATGGGGGCGAAACCGTATTTACGGAACGGTGGAATCCCGCCCAGACTGGTGCATCTCTCGCCAGCGCACTTGGGGCGTTCCTTTGCCTGTATTCTTCTCTGCTGATGGGGATCCCATCGTCTCAGCGGATCTGGCCAAGAAAGTGGCAGATCTTGTCGAGAAGGAAGGGACCAACGTCTGGTTTGAAAAATCAGATGCCGAACTCGCCGCCCTCTTTGAGCTTCCCGAAGGCTCTACCAAATGTCGTGATACGCTCGACGTCTGGATCGATTCTGGCTCCAGCCACGTCGCGGTCATGGATGCGCACCCAGAGCTTGAGTGCCCCGCAGACCTCTATCTTGAAGCGACGGATCAGCACCGAGGCTGGTTTCAATCTTCTCTCATGCTTTCAGTTGGAGTCCGAGATCAAGCTCCCTACAAAACCGTCCTCACGCACGGCTTTGTCGTCGATAAAGACACCGGTAAAAAAACCTCCAAATCGGACGCTAAGAAAAAAGGAAAGCCTACTGACGCCGCTCACTTTTATAATAAGTATGGAGCTGATATTCTCCGCCTCTGGGTCTCTTCTGTCGATTGGCAGAATGAAGTTCCCTTTGGGGAAGACCTCTTTCAGCAAGTCGGGGAGCCATACCGCCGTCTCCGCAATACCTTTAAAATTCTCCTCGGTAACATGCGTGACGAGAAGGTGTCTGAGCCTGAAACACTCCCTCTCATCGATCAGTGGATCATGGAGCGCCTGCAGGTGATCATTGCCGAAATTCGCGAGGCATACACCGCTTACGACTTCCGCAGAGTCTTCTCGATTGTGAATCAATTTGCCGCCTCTGATCTGAGTGCGAACTACATCGATATCACAAAAGACCGCCTCTACTGTGATGCCGCAGGAAGCGAACGGCGTCAGGCAAGTGTCTGGGTCATGGGAGAAATCTTTGACGCCCTCGTTAAGCTCCTCGCTCCCATTCTCGCTTATACTGCCGAGGAAGCGTGGGAGTATGCCGGCCGTGAGGGGAGTATTCACGAGCAAGATTTTCCGAAAGTGAACGACAAGTATGCTGGCACCACCGCCATCGACACCGTCGCCAAGCTGCACGAAGTCAAAACGGTGATCCAAACTGCCATCGAAGAAAAAGTGCAGGCCAAGGAGTTCAAAAAGAACAACGAAGCGAGCATCCTTCTCACCATTCCCGCGAATCATCCTAGTCGGCCACTTTTAGCCGATACCGAATTTTCCAACGAATTCTTTATCGTCAGTGAACTCAATGTCCTCGAAGGAGAAGAACTCGCAGCCACCGTCACCGCAACCGGTCATCCGATGTGCCCCCGTTGTCGTCGCTACGAGCCAATCGTAAAAGACGACCTCTGCCAGCGCTGCCTGGATGCGGTTGAGGATTGAGCCCTCTCATCACCAGCGATCCGTCTCGGCATCAAAGAACATTCCTCAAATTTTTGAGAGAGTGTTCTTGGGCTTAGGCGAGGCGGGCTTAAGCGAGGTCTTTATTGAAATAGATTTTGATGAAATTTTTCTTTTTCTCTTCATCGTACCCTTTTTCAAGAACGCCGTCAGGTTGATTGACAACTTTGGGTTTGAGTTTGATTTCAACTCCTGAGTCGAGCCGCATGAAGTTCTTCATCAGCTTTTTTGCCTTCACGACGTCTTTTTTAGAAATATCGAAGCCTTCTTCTATTTTGACTCCTTCTTCTTCTTCGAGCCGTTTCTTTTCCTGGCGGAATTTGGCCTTGGCTTCCGGAGTGCGGAGGGCCTGTTCTTCGAATTCTTGCAGGCTAAATTGCTTTCGGTCATCGAAGTAAGAAAGGGCTTCTTTGGCGGTGTCATTCACGGCCCAAGGAGGGGAGTCAGATTCGCTCTCAGGTGAAGGCTCTGGGGTGACCGCTTGGACTGCCATTTCCGCGACACGCTTAGAGAGAAGGGAGGAGTCTGGAATTGGAGCAACGCTGAGAAAGTCTCTGACCCAGAAGCGGGACTCAGATCCGGCACGGTCGAAGGTGAGTGAGTAGTATCCTTTTCGCTCGAATTGGTCGATCACGAGACATCCTTTGTCGATTTTTTCGGGGTTGATTCCATGTTCGGTATTGAGCTGTAAATCGCCGTCATGGGCAGAGATGCTAAGGAAGGGGGAGACGCTTTCGGACTTCAGGATGCAGATACCGCGGACGGTCTGATCCTCCCCGAGGTCGATGCCGTTGACGAGGGCAACGCAGAGATCTCCAGATTTGATATTGGGGTGGCTCGACTTGGAGTAGAGGCGCTGTGCGATGTCGCAGCCGGCTTGGAGGAGGTGATCTTGATCTTGAAAAATCTGACTAACGCAGCTGTTGATTTCATGATTAGCGAGCGAGCTGTGATGACGGAAGCGGTGGCCAATCAGGGAGAGACTCTTGAAAGGACGCATGAAGATGGCCGAGAGCGTAGGTTGGTCCTCTTCTTCGATTTGGAATATTTGTTTCGAGGTCTGGAGCGGTTCGTCACGGGTTGGATTACCAACCTTAGCGAGGACCAGACCGGCGATAGTGGCATTTTCGAAGCTGAGTTTCAAGTTCACGGCGATGGAGTAGAGAGAAAAGTTGGGAGACGGAAGAGGAAAGAGATCAAGAATTGCAGTTGCGACAGATTCGTTTATAGTAAGACATCATGAAACGACAGATGATCTATCTTTTCGGAATCTTGAGTGGGGTGAGTCTTCTCAGTTCTTGTGTTCCTCTCGCCGCAGGGGCAGCTGGAGGGTATCTTTTGCACCGAGAGGGATATCGGGTGCAGAATCCACTGGAGAGAGCTGATGTAAAGGTGCAATCTCCGATTATCAAGCAGCCGCGTGCGCAATCATACGATGTCCCACCCGCTGATCCGGCCTACTAAGGGCTGGTGAAATAAGAGATTCGCTATCGAGTACTCTTAAGTGCTCTGTTGTGAATCATGTTCTTCGACCCGAGTCAGGAGGATCTGTAAGGCTCCTCCTGAGTTGATGACTTCACGGATCAAGATGACGAGCGATCCGGTCATGAGTAAGATGGCGGCGGAGAAAAAAGAGAGCGCAAGCGTGTGACATTTTAACAAGATGCTCATCATCGAGATGGTGCATAGGAGGAGGCTGATCGCTCCTAAGAGTTGCATCCAGCGAATGAGTTTCAGGCGAGTGCGGATGTTATCGATTTGAATCATCACGGAGTCATCGTGGTGACTCACCCAGTCACAATGAAGTTTTCTCACAAGGTTAGCGAGATGGAGAAAGCGGTTGGTATAGGCAAGAAAGAGAAGGCTAATCGCAGGGAAGAGCAATGCAGGAGTCGAGGTCTCAAGAATCACGTGGGGAATCTATGCGGAATTTTTTTCAAAGTCCAATGAGTCCCTTTCACTTGAAAGATTGATCGCGTTATCGCTTATTCATTACCATGAACCTGACACAGACCGCATACGGGACTTGGAGTGGAGGACGCTATATGCACTTCGGGGAGACTTTGGATGAAGATCGCTATCAAGAGTGCATCCGAGTGGCCTATGATGCTGGGATACGAACTTTTGTCACCGCCGATGTTTATGGTCAGGGACGCGCTGACCAGGCGCTAGGTGAGGCGCTTTCAGATTATCCGAGGGAGAGCTACTGCCTCGTAGGAATGATAGGGCACGATATGGAGCAAGAGCGGCAGGGGAGTGCCGGTTATCCTCGCTTTACCAACCCTCAATTCAGAACTCCGGCTGAGTATCGAGATTTTTTACGAAAAGCCTGTGAAGCATCACTTAAAAACTGCCGTGCGGACCATTTTGATCTGCTCATGCTGCACAATCCCGATGAGGCAGGTTATACGAGTGATGCGGTGTGGAAGGGGATGGAGGCCTTGAAGCAAGAGGGGCTATCTGATCGGCTCGGAATCGCTCCCGGACCAGCCAATGGATTTACTTTGGATCTCCTCCATGTGTTTGAAAATTTTGGGGAACTTCTCGATTGGGCCATGATTATCCTCAATCCCTTAGAGCCGTGGCCTGGGCAACATGTGCTGGAAGCGGCAAAGAAAAACCAAGTCGATCTCCTCACTCGTGTCGTGGATTACGGTGGTCTTTTTCATGGGGATATGAAGCCTGGGCATGAGTTTAAGCCTGGTGATCACCGGAGTTACCGCCCAGAGGGCTGGATCGAGCGTGGATGGGATAAGATGCAGGGGATGCGTGAAGTGGCGGATCACTATGGTCTGAGTATGATCCAATTCGCTTCCGCTTGGAACCTATCGCAAGAGCCGGTGAAGTGTGTGGTGCCGACGGTGATTCAGGAAGCGGGAGATCACGCCGTCCCCATCGAAGATAAAATTCGTGATTACGCAGCTCTTCCCTCTGAGGTGCGCCTGACTCCGGAGGAAGTTGATGCGATTCGTTCACTCGGCGATAATACTGGTTGCATGACGCTCAAGGGTGCTAGTAGCCGTCATGAAGGTCCCTGTGAACGTCCAGACGAATGGCCTATGAGAGATGATCTGGTTGAACTGGCAGGTCAATATGGCTTGTCCAAAGAGTGGTGAAGATGCTGGGTCAATATTGGCCTTGAGAAGTGGGTGCTAAAGAGGGCGTCTCGAAAGACGCCCTCTCAAATTCTGCGGCGGAGGTTGGGGCCTCTGCGTTGTTGCAGGGGTTAAGTTTATCTGCGCTTTCTCGCGGTCTTTTTCTTGGCCGCTTTTTTGGCAGTTTTCTTTTTAGCCGCTTTCTTAGCGACTTTTTTCTTAGCGACCTTTTTCTTGGCCGTTTTCTTCTTGGTGGCCTTCTTGGCTACCTTCTTTTTAGCCGCTTTTTTAGCGACCTTTTTCTTGGTAGCTTTTTTGGCGACTTTCTTTTTAGCAGCTTTTTTGGCTACTTTTTTCTTGGCCGCTTTTTTGGCGACCTTTTTCTTGGTCACCTTTTTAACGGCTTTCTTTGCTGCCTTTTTGGCAACTTTCTTTTTAGTGGTCTTCTTTTTAGCAGCCATGGCTTTGTGCTGTTTAATTACCCGCGTTACTGCGGATTTCTCTTCTGGCGTCATGACGCCATGTGAGATCATAGATAAGATAGCCTGACCAAGGCTTCCTCCGAAAGCATTTTGTACCAGATCTTGCAGTTTATTCTCCAGGATCTTTTCGCGCCCCTGCTTGGCATGGTAGACGTGAGCGCGTCCTTCCTTAGTTCTGGAGGCAAGGTTTTTGCTCTCCAGATTCCGCATGACGGCGAGGGTAGTGGTGTAAGTACGAGAATCACCTTTAAAGAGGATTTCATGTACAAATCCTACCGTACTAGGTCCTTCGTTCCAGAGGATGGCGAGAGCTCTGAGTTCTTGTGGGGATGGTTCCTGATAGCGTGACATTCTGTATGTGACAAAGTTGTTAGCCACTAACAAGCAAGAGAAAGTACGATTTATCAAGGTTAATTTTACTTAATCAAGTAAGCTGCACTTCAGGTAATCATTCACTTTTTCCCGTAAACGGTGTCGGGGTCGAAGGTCTTTTCATCCTGATTCAGGGTGAGGGCGACCGGTTGCGAAGGGAGTTTGATGCTGCGATAAAAACAAGAACGACGTCCGGTGTGGCAAGCTCCAGCTCCTTGTTGAGTGACGATGAGGATGAGTGCATCTTGATCGCAGTCGGTACGGATTTCATGGACGATCTGGGTGTGACCCGAGGTCGCTCCTTTGTGCCAAATTTCCTGACGCGAGCGGGAGAAGTAGACGGCTTCTCCTTTTTCTAAAGTCAGCTTCAAGCTCTCCTCATTCATGTAAGCGAGCATGAGTGGTTCATTTGTTTCGGAGTCAATGGCTACGGCGGTGATCAAGCCATCGGCATCAAACTTGGGAGAAAAGAGGAGTGATTCATCGAGCTCTTTTTTGTCCGGACGAGATGAGAATTCAAATGTGTTCATGATGGAGAATGAGAAGAAGGTGGTAAGTGGTCGAGGCAATATTCATGTTCATCTTCAGCCACTCGGAATTCGAGTTCGGGATGAGAGACTTCCGTGCGATGACAGACTTTGCAGAAATGAAGAGTGCTCTGAGTAGCTTGTTTTGCTCCTTCGAATTGAGAGCGTCGAGCTTGAACCTGACCGCGAGTTTTTTTCCATCGATAGAGGTTCGGGAGAGCCCAGGCGAGGTAGGGGAGAAAGCTGAGGCAAGTCGTTGCAAGGGCGTCTATCGGGTAGGGGGCGGCGATGGCGGTAAGAAAGTAGATGACTCCCGTAAATGAGGCGAGGAGCCAGACCTTGACCGGAATAATCAGCATGAGTCGGAACTCGACCTTAGGAAATAGGGTGGCAAAGGCAAAGAAGAGCGCGGAATAAAATACCAAATGCGGGCTGGAGGCAAAGGCGTGTTGAGCGAGCGATTGGCAGATGATGGTGGCATAGACATAGATGCTCGTTCTGAAGGTTCCCCAATGGCTTTCGAGGGAATCACTGATGAGAAATAGAATGTTTACCGCGAAAAACATGAAGAGCCCACTAAAGACAATGTTCGGCTGGGGGTGTAATGGGGGGAAGAAGGTGAATGCGACGAGGCGCCAGATTTCTCCCTCTAGGACCTTATCCCAACTGGGGGCGACATGCTCCATCGCATTCGGATGAATCGCTAAGAGGACAAAGAATGCTGCCTGTAAAAGAGCAATCGATCGGATGAGGCCAGGGAAAGCGAGCCAGCCAAATTTACGTTCCATAGTAGAAATAATCGCCACAACGCAGCTCAGCAAAGGGGGCTAAGGCTGAGTTGACAAGTACCATCCGCGTGGACAGAGTTCGCACGTGAGCGATGTTTACAAACTATCTCCACTCGACGAGCTGCATCGTGAAAAGGGTGGAAGGATGGTTTCTTTCGCAGGCTGGGAGTTACCCGTGATGTATTCGTCCATCTTAGCCGAGCATGAGACGGTGAGGACGAGTGTTGGCGTGTTCGATATTTCACACATGGGACAAATTTTTGTCTCTGGAGAGAAATCTCAAAAATGGCTCGATGCACTCTTAACGAATGATGTTTCAAATTTAGAAATCGCTGATGCCCAATATACCTTTCTTCTCAATGAAAGCGGAGGGGTCATTGATGATCTCATTCTCTATCGTTTGGATGAGACGAGTTTTTTTCTCGTGGTGAATGCGGCAAAGATCAATGAGGTCACGGAATGGTTTGATCGTCATCTCCTCGAAGGAATTACCTATGAGAATGAGAGCTCAGAATGGGCTGGTCTGGCAGTGCAGGGGCCGCGAGCGCCAGAGATTTATACTCGGATCACAGGTGGGCGCTGCCTTCCTGCGAAATACGGGGTGGATGACGTCACTCATGAGGGCGCGCGTATGATCGTGTGTCGGACTGGATATACCGGAGAAGATGGCTTTGAGTTGTTTTGCTCTGCCCGTGCTGCTAGTGGATGGTTTCAAGTCTTAATGGATGAGCATGTCGTGCCATGCGGTCTGGGAGCAAGAGATACCCTCAGGCTGGAAATGTGCTACCCCTTGAATGGGAATGACCTGACGGAAGAGCGCACTCCTCTTGAGGCTGGCTTGGGGCGTTTTGTCGCTTTTGATAAAGAGGTTGAATTTCTCGGGCGTGAAGTCCTCCTCCGGCAAAAAGAAGAAGGGGTGGAGTATCGTTTGATGGCGATTCAGCTCTCAGAGCGCGGAGCACCGCCACGGGCGGGATATCCAGTGCTTGGTGATGAGGACCAGGTCATTGGTCATTTGACTTCGGGGGCGCTTTCTCCCTCTTTGGGAGTTGGGATTGCCCTAGCTTATCTTCCCCGGGATGTGGTGAAAATTGGATCCTCCGTGAAAATTGAAGTCAGAGGTCAGGGGCTCCCTGCAAAAGTCGTGAAAAAGCCTTTCTATCAGCACTAAGACTCCGTTAAATCCTCTGGTCGATGACTGCACCTGATAACTTACGCTATACACCGGATCATGAATGGGTCCGCCTCGAAGGAAATATGATTACTGTGGGAATCACTGATCATGCTCAATCAGAGCTGAGTGATGTGGTTTTTGTAGAACTCCCAGATATGGGAGATTTGGAAAAAGGAGCTGCTTGCGCGGTCGTTGAGAGCGTCAAGGCGGCGAGCGATATTTATGCTCCACTCTCAGGTGAGATTGTGGAGATCAATCTGGATCTCGTCGCCGATCCTGCAAAGGTAAATACCGATCCTTACGATGGTGGCTGGATCTTTAAAATGCGTCTGGATGATGTTTCTCAGGTTGACGCTCTCATGGATGCCTCATCCTATACTAGCTTGGTAAGGTAGCCTAATCGATGACCGTTCCATTTTCTCGTCGTCATATCGGTCTTTCTATAGACGAACAAAAAGAGCTACTTCAAAGCTTAGGATTTTCTGACCTTGATCTATTTCTCTCTGAGATCATCCCCCAAGATATCGCTTGGCCAGAAGGTCCGGATCTTCCTGATGCGCTTTCTGAGACGGAAGCGCTTGCACGCTTGAAAGAAAAATTTTCCTCCTGTCAGGTTCTGAAATCTTTCATCGGGCAGGGGTATTCTGGGACGATCACCCCGCCCGTGATTCAGAGAAATATTCTCGAAAATCCCGGATGGTATACTGCCTATACTCCGTATCAGGCTGAAATTTCGCAAGGCCGTCTGGAGGCCCTTTTAAACTTCCAGACCATGGTGACAGATCTCACGGGCTTGGATGTGGCAAATGCGTCCCTCCTTGACGAGGGCACCGCTGCGGCGGAGGCCATGAGTCTGGCCCTATCTTCAGCTCCGAAAGGGAGCGTTTTTTGGGTCGATGAAGAATGCCATCCTCAAACGATTGCCGTGATTCAGACGCGCGCTGAGCCTCTTGGAATAGAGGTTCAGCTCGAAGCTTTGGAAGACTTTCAGCCGAGTGAAGGGTTCTTTGGCGCATTAGTCCAGTACCCCTCAACCTTGGGATCAGTGCGAGATTTTACCGCGTTTGCGGACCGCGTGCATGAGGCCAAAGGGCAGCTCATTGTCGCGGCAGATCTGCTGGCGTTGACGATCTTGAAGGAGCCGGGAGCGATGGGGGCAGATATTTGTATCGGATCAAGCCAGCGCTTTGGAGTGCCCCTTGGATTTGGGGGACCACATGCTGGCTTCATTGCGGTGAAAGATCAGCTCAAGAGAAAAATCCCTGGGCGCCTTGTGGGAATTTCCGTGGATCGTCAAGGTGAGCTTGCATATCGATTATCTCTTCAAACGCGGGAGCAACATATCCGGAGAGATAAGGCGACTTCCAATATATGCACGGCACAGGTTCTCCTCGCTGTGATGGCCTCGATGTATGCCATCTGGCATGGACCAGAAGGGCTGCGAGCAATGGCTGAGAAAATCCACCGTTTCACGCATGACCTTGCCTCTGCGCTGAAGGGGCGTGTTCTAAATGCCACCTATTTCGATACCCTAACGGTCACAGTCGATGATGCCCAAGCGTTGATCGAGCAGGCTGCTCTTCAGGGGTATAATTTAAGAAACCTTGGGGGAAATCGCATTGGAATCTCATTTGATGAGACGACGACTGCAGACGATGTGCAGGCGCTTGCTGCTCTCTTTGATGTCGAACTGACGGAGACTGAGGCGGGCAATCCGCTTCCGCGTGAATCCGATTACTTAACGCAGGAAGTCTTCCACGCCTATCGGACGGAGACCGAGATGATGCGCTATTTACATCGCCTCGAATCTCGCGATCTCGCCCTCAATGAGTCGATGATTCCGCTCGGTTCCTGCACCATGAAGCTGAATGCGGCTGCTGAAATGATGCCTCTCGGTTGGCGGGAAGTGGGGCAGTTGCACCCCTTCGTTCCCGATCAGCAGAGTAAAGGATATCGCGTGGTGCTTGAGGAACTCTCAGATTGGCTCGCAAACATCACGGGCTTCGCTGCCGTATCCTTACAGCCCAATGCCGGCTCCCAAGGTGAGTATGCTGGCTTACTCGCGATCCGCTCCTATCATCAATCTCGCGGTGATGCTCATCGCACGGCCTGTCTGATCCCCACTTCCGCTCATGGGACCAATCCGGCTTCTGCAGTGATGGCCGGATTCCAGGTCGTGCCGGTAGCGTGTGATGAAGAGGGAAATATCGACCGGGCTGATCTTACGGCCCGCATTTCCGAATACGGCGATGCCGTGGGAGCCTTGATGGTAACCTATCCTTCCACCCACGGGGTGTATGAAGAAGGGATCCGGGAGATTTGCGCCGAGGTTCATGCTGCGGGAGGGCAAGTTTACATGGATGGTGCGAATATGAATGCACAGGTAGGATACACGAATCCGGGCTTGATCGGAGCAGATGTGTGCCACCTGAACCTGCATAAAACATTTTGCATCCCGCATGGGGGCGGGGGACCGGGAGTGGGACCCATCGGAGTGGCCCCTCAGTTAGTCGACTTCATTCCGTCGTCTGTTTCCTCCGCTCCGTGGGGAAGTGCTTCGATCAATGTGATCTCTTGGATGTATATCGCCATGATGGGGGCGGAAGGGTTGAAGGAGGCCAGCGCCGTCGCGATCTTGAATGCCAACTACATCGCTCATCGTTTAAAGGATGCGTTTCCCATTCTCTACACTGGGCGGAGTGGCCTAGTGGCACATGAATGCATCATTGATCTCAGACCTTTGACCAAGCGCAGCGGCATCACGGTAGAGGATGTCGCGAAACGACTCATCGATTACGGCTTTCATGCTCCGACCATGAGTTGGCCTGTTGCCGGAACGCTCATGATTGAGCCGACCGAATCTGAATCTCGTGAAGAGATGGATCGTTTTTGCGAAGCGATGCTCTTGATTCATGCCGAGATTGAAGAGGTGGAAAATGGAACCGCAAGTGCGGAAGACAACCTTCTCGTGAATGCTCCTCACCCCGCTGCCATGGTGATTCATGATGAATGGGCTCACCCATATTCTCGTGAGAGAGCCGCCTTTCCAGTATCTCGGCTTCGCAAGCATAAATTCTGGCCGGTGGTAGGGCGTGTTGATAATGTGTATGGAGATCGCAACCTCGTCTGTACTTGCGACTCTGTTGAAAGCTATGCCCGATCCTAATCTTCCACAATCGGTTCCTGAATGGAGCACATGGGAACCTGACATGAAGGCCACCTTGGTCTTTGTGCATCAAGGGTCGCGTGTTCTTCTCATTGAAAAATTACGAGGAATCGGCCAAGGGAAGATTAATGGACCTGGCGGGAAGATTGATCCTGGAGAGACTCCCGAGCAGTGCGCCGTGCGTGAATGTGAAGAAGAACTTCATATCAAAGTGCTCGATCCCGTAAAAAGAGGAGAGCTCTGGTTCGTGATGTCCGATTTACCTGACATCCATTGCCACGTCTATACTGCGACTCAATATGAAGGCACTCCCACCGCAACAGATGAGGCAATTCCGTATTGGTGTGAAATTCCCGAAATTCCCTTTGATCGCATGTGGGAAGATGATGCCTACTGGCTCCCGCAAGCCTTGAAAGGGGAGACTTTTGATGCGCGCTTTCTTTTCCAAGAAGAAAAAATTGACTGGCATCAAGTCACCTTTGGCCAATCTGCGAAAACTCTCTGGCGCGGCATGAAGGGCCTCTCCTGAGAGGATTTTAAAAGCTCACTTGCGCCTCGCCAAACTGGGGCTAGCTTCGTCTCAGACGATGAATAAAACGTTTCTTCTGAAAGGTCTTACCACCTTAGGGCTAATCTGGCTTCTTGTGTGGGGAGTGAGGGCTTGGGCCTCAGATCGTAAGGCCACTCCTGAGCGCATTGTCAATCTGATCGAAGAGGCAAAATTCAGCGAATGGTCCCATGAGCTGACCGAGCCGACTCGCGCTTCCCGCCGCCAAAAGATCGATGAAATTTCCAGCGTCTTAAACCGTCTCGATCTTCGTCAACGTGAACGCTTACATGAAACTCGGGCCGCGACTCGGCTTTTTGAAAAACTGAGCACAGAGGAAAAGATTTATTTCCTCCAGAAAACAGTCACGCAATCGATGAAACGAATGATGGAAGCATTCGACAAAATGGGCTCCGAAGAACGCCGTGCCATGGTCGCTCGCTCCATCAAGGACATGCGGAGTGGGCCGGGCGGAGAAGATCTGGCCCGGCTGGAAGAGGAAGATCCTGAAGTCATCGATCACATCGTAAAAGTAGGGCTTCAATCGTACTATCAAAATGCCAGCGCAGAAACGAAACTTGACCTCGTTCCTCTGATGGATGCCTTCAGTGAAGTGATCCAAGGCTTTGCTAAACCTGACACCAGCTTGTGAAGCGCGGCTACACCTTAACCGAAGTTCTCATCGCAATCGCTGTGATTGCGACGATTTCAGCGCTGGTCGTTCCCATTGCCGGGAATGTCAAGCGGTCCGCACAACAGGCGAGTTGTCTGCAGAAGCTCCGTTCACTTGGCGTAGCTGTGGAAGGTTACTCGATCGATCACGCAGGGCAATATCCCCCCCTGATCATGGGGCGGAAAAATCGTGAAAGCAGTGAAGATGAACCCGTTCTCGAAGTGGCGCTCTTAGAATACGCTGGAGGTGATGAAAGCTCCTTTCAATGCCCTGCGGATCAAGAGCATTTCCAAAAGACGGGCTCGAGCTACTTTTGGAATCATCAGGTCAGTGGGCAGGTGCAGGTCAATGTCATGCTCCTCGGCATAGATGCTGGAATAGAAAACATCCCCCTCATTTCGGACAAAGAGGCATTCCATGGAAAGCAGAACGGGACGAACTTTCTCTACGCAGACCAAAGTGCCTCTCAGAAAATCAAATTCGACGTAGGATCGCGATAAATGCTGAAAGTCACAGATCTTAAGAAATCTTTTGGAGGAAAACCCGCCTTGAAAGGGGTGAGTTTTGAGGTGAAGCCTGGAGAAATCTACGGTCTCTTGGGTCACAATGGAGCGGGTAAAAGCACCACTTTGGGGATCATCCTCGGTATGATCTCATCAGATGCAGGCTCGGTGGAAATAGGAGGAATCAGCGTCTTAAAAGAACAGGCCAAAGCACTCCGAAAAGTTGGCGCGATCTTTGAATCTCCCGCATTTTATGAATACATGAGCGGCTGGGATAATCTCAAAGTCCTCGTGGAGCTGAGTGGCCGGTTCGATACTCAGAAAGTGGAAGCCGTCGTAGAAAGAGTAGGGCTCACCGCTCGCATTCATTCCAAGGTTGGGACCTACTCGCATGGCATGAGACAGCGGCTAGCCCTTGCTCAGGCCTTACTGCCGGAACCTGAGATCCTATTGCTTGATGAACCAACGGATGGTCTCGACCCCGAAGGCATTAAGTGGTTCAGAGATTTCATTCTGAGTCTACGAGAAGAGCGAGGCATGACGGTCCTCTTTAATTCTCACCTCCTCTCTGAAGTGGAGCAAATGTGCGACCGTGTCGCCATCCTGCGCCAGGGAGAACGCGTCTTTGAAGGGGAAGTCAATGACCTCAAAGATGAACGCTTGGGACTCAAAATTAGCGCTGAGCCTGAAGAGATTTTGATGAAAGTCGTATCAGACCATCACGGAGAAATGGTCCATGGGCGCTCTGTCTTTCCTTTGGAAACAAAAATTTCTGACATTGTGCATGATCTGGTGCATCAAGGCGCTACCGTCAGCGAAATTACCCCCGTGCAGCGCTCACTGGAAGATGTCTATCTTGAACACTCTTTATCCTAATGTTTTTTACTCAGCTTAAAGGTGAACTTCGTAAATTATTCGCTCGTCGCCGGACTTATATCGGCTACGGAGTCTTCTTATTATTTGAAATCTTAGTGCTCACATTCTGGGTGAATGTCGGCGCCGATAAAGTTGCTGAGGTGGCAGAGCGAAACTTAATTTCATCGACGCAGCTCTACTCATCTCTCACCTCCACTTACTGGATTATGGGATTCAGTATGTTCCTGATTGGTTCGATATTCTTTGCCCTCGTCGCGGGAGATATCGTCGCCAAAGAGACGGAAGATGGAAATTTGCGCCTTGTCCTCGTGCGCCCAATCTCTCGGTTTCGCGTGCTTATATTAAAATATATTGCCGTACTGATTTACACCGTCACCTTTGTGATCTTTGTCGGCCTGACTGGGTATGGGATGTCCGTTCTTGTGATGGGAACTGGGGGCGGACTCTTTGTTTGGAACCCAGACATGTTTATCATCGCCGTCTACCCTGAGTGGAGCGATGGCTTTACTCGCCTATTTCTGAGTGCGATTTTTATGGGATTGAGCATGTGCGTAGTTTCTTCTCTCGGCTTCCTTTTTTCGTGCTTCAAGATGAAACCTGCGGCTGCCGCAGTCATGGCCCTCAGTCTATTCTTTATCGACTTCGTCTTGCAGAACATCCCCTTCCTGAGCGATTTTCGCGACGCCTTTATCACTTATAAAATGTCCAGCTGGGTCTACCTCCTCGCAGAAGAAATCCCGTGGGTACGCGTCGCTGAGAGCTACAGCATCCTCATCGCACTTTGCGCCACCCTCTTTGTGATTGGATGGATGGTCTTTCAATCACGGGATTTTAAAACCTGAGAAT
>CALGLJ010000086.1 GCA_937930235.1 uncultured Verrucomicrobiales bacterium
GCTTCTCTTTTCAGAGGGACGGGTTTAACGCATGAAGTCTCTTTTTGATTCGCTTCGCTCCCCTTCGGGCTGCCTTGCAGGCAGTCTATCCTGCGCTTCGCTTGTATTCTACCTGCGTCCCATATCCATTTCTCACTCCGCCCTTCGGCTTCATTGTGGTGGATGGGTGCGTAGGTCGCTTCATCGTTTGGGTTCGGTCCTTCACTGAGGCGATATCGGCAATTTTACTGTGCGATCTTGCACTCCGATTCGTGATCTCAGCTTCTATGGCTGCCAGGTTGTCAATGGGCAATGTGATACTTTTTTCATCTTTTGATAGATGAGTTTTCAACTCCTTGCAATGAGCTGAAGTCCGGGATGAGAGATGGCGTTTTGATCAGTGGTGATCAGTGGTGATCAGCAGGTTCGCCTACGGCTGATGTATGCTGCTATACGTGGGCTCCTTCTTTCGAAGTCTTTCCAACAAGTTCTTTATTCACCTTTGTGACTCCTTTGATTCAGTCTATGCACGGGTGCTCGGTGTCATCAGTGCCGTGATCAAGCGGCGGGGATTTTTCCTAACCCAGAACGTCTATCGAAGGCTGAAGTCGGCTGGCGCGGGTCTCATCCCGGACTGCAACGCAGTGGTCGGGTCTATTTGTTTTGTGAGTGGATGTTTTTCTGTCCTTGGGAACGGAATCTTTCTTTTTGCAAAGCCCCCCAAGGAACGCCGGGGTTTTGGAAAAAGGAAGGTGGAGTGATGGGTGCTAGTTCTTTGATGTGGAATCCTGTTTGGTTTCAATTTTGGTGCCGAGTTCCCAGATGAAGGCACAGAGTTCTCGGGCGACGGAGACTTTGATTTTGTTGTGATGAAGTTGGCGTTTTCTTAAGGTGGAAAATCGGTGGCTGAGCCGGGTTTGGGTCTTCCAGGAGAGGTCTCTAATCCAGCGTTGAGTGCCTTCTTGGCGTTTTGAAAGTTGGGCGCTGACTTTGGGCGGGACTCGGTAGTGGGTGGCTTGTTCGATGAGGATCCAGCGAGCATGAGGGTTGCCGCATTTACTGATCCCTCCACGTTGTTGTTTGTTTCCGCTGGAGTTTTCAGTGGGAACGAGGCCGAGGAAGGCCATGAGTTTTTTGGGATGTTCGAAGCGGCTGAAGGTGCCGATTTCGCTGATGGTGACCATGGCGGCGACGAGTTTAAATCCTTTGAAGGCCATGAGGGCATCGACGAGAGGTTTGCGTTGCCAGCCGTCTAACAGTTTGAGCATGGCGTCTTCAATTTTAAGGATACGTTCATGGTGGAAGTCGACGGTGGTGAGGTTGTCTTCGAGGACTTGGTTGTGCGCGGCACTGGGGAGGGTGAGGTGACGGAGGTAGTTCATGTGGGCCTGCGTCCAGTGGGTCTTGCCGGTGTAGTTGTATCCGAGGCGACGGAGGAGGGCGAGGAGGCGAGTTTTGGCGCGTCGGAGATCGTCAACCGCGTCGGTGCGAGCCCGGCAGAGGTCGCGAATGGCTTCATCAGTGGCATCGGGAATGTTGACGGCGACGAGGTCATTGGAGCGGAGTGATTTGGCGAGTTTCATGGCGTCGCGTTTGTCGGTCTTAATGCGGTCGCCAGATTTGACGGGGATGAGGGAGGGGGCGATGACTTCGCAACGGATGCCCATTTGAAGGAGTCGGCGAGCAATCCAGAAGCCGCATCCACTGGCTTCATAGCAAACGTGGAGGTCGGAGAGTGTGCGGTTTTGATTTTTGGCGATGCGTCGCATGGTGCGTTCGAGGGCGTGTTGAGTGGTGGCGATGGAGCCGTAGTGCCGAGGCTGGGCATCGCGATCAGATTCGAGGATAACGATGACGGTTTCTGCTTTATGAACGTCGAGTCCGAGGTAGAGTGTCTTTGATGCATTTGAGTTTCTTTTTATCCTTATTACAATGGATGTTGGATAGGTTTCGCGATGCGCGAGATAGCCCACGGTTTGAATCAGACGCATCGCTTTTCAATCAATAAACAATCACCTGAAACGCTCCGCCGAGCTCAGCCGGCAGCTATAGGGTCTCGACTCAAAATGAAGCATCCCATCCTAGTCACGACGTTGGTATTGATGATTGCCGTCGCTACTAGCGCAGCTCATACGGATACGCCAATCCAGCTCAAGGATGGGGCCTTGCGAGGGCTACCGAAGGAGTTTCTTCCTGCAGCGTTTGATCTTGATAGCAAGATTTTGACCGTCGCTGGCAAGAAGCTTCAACTCCCCGACTCTCTTATCGCCCTGTTTCCTGATGGCCGAGGGGTAGATCAATTTGGAGAGCCAAACCCCGTAGAGGGCATACCCTACGAATTGGAATTCTCCGCGTCATGGTATCATGGGCCTTCGTTGCTTCCACCATACCTCTTGATTAAGATCACACCGAAGGATCGCGACTTCCGGTCCGAGATCTTAGTTGATATTGAGTCGGTAGCGTTTCTCGAGGCTCACGTTTTTCTCAGTGTTTCGAAAAAGCGGACTGAAGTAGTCCCAGTCTTGATCGAAGAACCCAAGCTACCAAAGGAGGACGTCGACGATTGGTTATCCATTATCGGCAAGTGGCACGCCCACGATCTGATAGTGGAGATCACTAAGGATGAAATTCAAGCCACCCAATTCGGAAAACTGGTAGACTACCCGAAAGGAAAGATTGCACCAATCGAGCCTGGAGTGATGTCCCTGTCCCTGCCGAGTGGAGGCAAGGAGATTTTTGTCTATCAGCGCAAGGGGGACATCTTGGAACTTAGTTTTCAGAGGGCCGCTGGTGTTAATCTAGCGAAGCTTGGTAGTGCGGCGGACAAGGCCTCCCAACGAAGAAACGAATCTGCCGAACAAGATGCTGCGATGAAAAATCAACGCAAAAGTGAGTGATTGTTTCTTATAGTTTCTAGGCTTTTGTTGAGTGGTGGCGATGGAGCCGTAGTACCGAGGTACGGCATCGCGGTGAGATTCGAGGATGGCAATGACGGTTTCTTCTTTATGAACGTCGAGTCCGAGGTAGAGTGCCTTTGATGCATCTGAGTTCGTTTTCGTTTTTATATTACAATGGATGTTGCAGAGGTTTCGCGATGTGCGAGATAGTCCACGGCTTGAACCAGACGCATCGCTTTTCAATCAATTAACAATCGACCTGAAACGCTCCGCCGGGCTCAACCGGCAGCCATAGGGTCTCGACAAAAAAATATGACGCCACCAGAAGGTTCCAAGGTGAAAATCGAGACGGATAGAGCCTACGACAAAATCGTGATGCCTCACGGTAGTGGCGGGATAATGCGTTTCTTTGCGGCTACGTTCCTAATCGTCTGGCTGGGCGGCTGGGCTTTTGGCTGGATCGCAGCATTTGGTAGCCTTTTCAAGTCAGGTGGTCCAAGCTGGTTTATCATGTTTTGGCTGGCAGGATGGACTGTTGGGGGGATTTTTGCCTTCTGGTTTCTTTTCCGCCTTTTGCGCCCGAGTGTTCCAGAGGAGTTGTTGCTCTCTGTGCCGTCACTAGTCCACGACTCAGGTATTCCACCATTTTCCATATCGTTTGATTACCGTTCCCAGATGGAGGTTTGGAAGAAGATGTTTAGGCGTCGAAAGAAGACGGAATTCAGTCATCAGGATCTTCAGACTCTTCGATTGCGTGACATTGGTATTGGTAACCGCGTGACGATTGACAAAGGAACCGAAAGAATTGATTTAGGTTTGTCTCTTTCTGAGATAGAACGCGAGTGGCTCTTTTCCACCCTTGCCGCGAAATACAATGTCGAACCCCAAAGATAGGCTTCTGAGTAGAATTTCTGATCCATCGGTTGTTGATGTGCCCGGCAGGGCAGCCTTAATCAAGCCTGGGAATAATGATTGTGATCTCATTTTAATTTACTCATGAATTTTAATAAGCAGCTCTCACACTTGATGATTCCGAACATGTCGAATGGATCGTTACGATTTTCCCAGCTTCGTTCTGGATGAATATAAAAAATTTCTCCTTGCAAGTTCATCGCCCAATGGCCCGAGGTGTAGTCATCTCCAAATATAAATAGATCACTCGGCAGTCCGTCGTAATCATCAAGATAAGACTCTAAAGGGCAAACAGGCCAAGGTTGCTTAATCCCACTTTCAATGATCTTTTCTCTTTCCCCCAGAATCCCTATTCGTGCAAAAGTGGCAATGTGATCAGGCTCCATTCTTATTCCAGGTAATTCATAATATTCCGAGCTTGGACGGTACCCATTGTAAGTCCTATAGAAGCTCGCCAAACTCTCAGGCAGTCGCCTTCGCACTAACTTTTCAACTCTCTGAATCTGTTCCTCAATCGAGTGGTTTAGCGTAATTTCCTCCTGCAATTCAACTTCTTCCCATTTTTTAAGCATCGCGACTCATTTTTTTCATTTTGACTACATCCTGACCAGCGAATCTGGTCGGCTGATACCTTGAGATGTGACGCGCAACGGTTGGGAGACGCCTCCGTAATAGTGAGTCTCAGCAATGTGGATTACAATCGCACGGGGTATCATTTCCTGCGGCCCTCTTCTCTACTGGGTAATTACGGGAGAAAGGGGGGCGAATATCTTCGAGTAGCTTTCTTGACGAATGGCAGGAGAAAGATGAGAGTCTCTTGCACGTGAAAAAGTCTCATTTTTTTCTCTCCCTACTCATTGGCTATCTCAGTCTGTCGCACACTTACGCTGAGCCTGTCCAGGGTTGGCTGAATTGGCGAGGTCCGGGGCAAGCGGGTGTTTCTGAGGAGACGAATTTACCTGAAAGTTGGCAAGTCGGGGGGGAGACCGAGCTTTGGAAATATGATCTCAATGGGGCCGGTGCTCCCGTGATCGCCAATGGAAACCTCTATGCTTTCGGCTATGGCGGAGAGGGGGGGGAAGATGTCCAGGAGATCCTCTTATGCCTTGATGCGCAAACAGGTGAGAAGAAATGGGAAAAACGCTTTAGTGATTACATCTCCGACGTCGTTTATAATCGCTATGGCATTGGTTCTCCGGTCATTGATGCTGAAACGGGAAATGTTTATTTACAGACTTCAAATGGGCGTTGCCTCGCCTTCACTGCAGATGGGAAAAAGCTTTGGGAAATTTCCCTCATGGAAAAGCTGGCGCGTCTCACCTTCCCGAATGGTCGCACGGGTTCTCCTGCGGTAGATGGTCCTCTCGTTATTTTCCATTGTGTTACCGCGAACTGGGGGCGCACTGGTCCGGCTCGTGATCGTTTTTATGCCTTTGATAAGATCACAGGTGAATTGGTCTGGTATTCGACGCCGGGGATTCGCCCGGTGGATAGCTCGTTTTCTATGCCCGTCTTTGGGCAACTCGGAGACCAGAGGGTCTTCTATGCAGGGACTGGCTGTGGCAATGTGGTCTGTGTCAATGCCCGCACCGGTAAACCAGTTTGGCGATTCCTTCTCTCGCAGGGCGGCATTAATTCTCAAGTGCTCCTCTATGGGAAAGATCAGCTCATCGCGATTCATGGGAAAGAAAATGTGGAAGGATCTTCCAAAGGACGGCTCATCTGTTTGAAAATTCCGACCGAATATCCCAAAGAGCAACTCGTTCTGGGGCCAGAAGCGGAAGTCTGGCGTAATGATGGTCATATCGCCTTCACCAGTTCTCCAATTTTGGTGAAAGACCGCGTTTACACGACGAGTGCGACTGGTGAACTCGTCGCGGTGAATGCCAATGATGGTCAGACTCTCTGGCGCGAAAAGCTGGGGCCAGACCAAATCCATGCGTCTCCAGTCTATGGTGATGGAAAAATTTATGCCCCTCTCTTTGAGGGAACTTTGAGCATCGTCCGCCCAAGCGATGAGAAAGCTGAAGTCCTTTCTCAGGCGGATATTAAAGCGGCCGATGGCAGCGGTATCAAATGTCTTGCCGCTCCCACTATCTGGGGAGGGAAAGTCTACCTTTCTACTCGGGGTGGGCTCTACTGCTTCGGCCGAAAGGATGGCTTACCCATCAAGGCGTCTCCAGGTTCAGAGCCGTCTTTTGCGAAGAGTGATATTTCTCAACTTCAGATCGTCCCTGCTGAGTTCGCCATCGGTTCGGGAGAGCAGCAGACTTTTAAAGTCTATGGCCTAGATGCCTCGGGTCATCGGGTCAAACTCATCACGGAAGGAATGACCTGGGAGAAATTCATTCCGCCGACCGCGAAAGTGAAGGCGGAAGTCGACGCTGCTCTCGATGCGAAGACGGGGCAACTGACCGCAGCTGCTGATGCCAAGCTCTCGGCGGGCGCGCTCAAGGTGACATATCAGGGAATGTCGGCGACTACACGAGGCCGGATCCAAGCAGGTATCGGCTATCAGGAAGATTTTGAAAACGTGAAACTCGCACTAGAGCACAAGGGGGAGAAGGTGAATTTCCCTCCCTTGGCCTGGCTGGGCGCGCGCGTCAAATGGCATGTCCTGGAGAAGGATGGTGGCAAAGTCCTTGCCAATCGCCTTGATAACGTCCTCTTCCAACGGACCATGAATTTTTTCGGAGATCCTGAAATGAAAGACTACGTGCTCGAAGCGGATGTCATGACTGATGGCAATCGCCGTATTAAGTCAACCGTCGGCCTCGTCAATCAGCGCTATCTCATCTCTCTCGTGGGAAACCAGAAAGCTCTCGAAGTTTCGAGTAATCATGAGCGGGTGAAGCAGTCGGTCAAATTCCTGATCAAGGCCAATACTTGGTATCGCCTCAAAACACATGTCAAAGCGCACGCAGACGGGACTGGAGAGGTTCGGGCCAAAGCATGGCCTCGCGGAGAGGAAGAACCGGCGGATTGGACTATTCAGGTTCCCGTGAAACGTTGCCATCCGCACGGAGCCCCCGGAGTGTATGCATTTTCTCCACAGGCACAAAAACGCGTTTATCTTGATAATCTTAAAATTTCTGCCGGTAAATAACACTATGAAAACGACCACGATTCAACTCCTCTCAGCTCTGACTCTCGCCGCTTCTGCTCAAGACTGGCCCATGTGGGGCAAAGATGGCTCCCGGAACATGGTGGGCCAGGCCAAAAATCTCCCGACAGAAATTCACGCTGGTGACGTCGATGGAGAGACCGAAGCAGCCATTTTAAAAGATGCCAAAAATATCAAATGGGCCACAAAATTAGGTTCTCAAGCTTATGGCAACACCGTCGTGGCAGGAGGGAAAGTTTTTGTGGGGACAAATAATGAATCGCCACGTGATCCGAATGAAAAGGGCGACCGAGGTGTCCTCATGGCCTTCAATGAAAAAGATGGCTCCTTCGCCTGGCAATTGATCATCCCGAAATTGGGAGCTGGCAAAGTCAGTGATTGGGAATACGTCGGCCTCTGCTCATCACCCATCGTGGAGGGTGATCGTGCTTGGCTCGTGACCAACCGTGGGGAAGTGGTCTGCCTTGATATTCACGGACAGTCTAATGGAAATGATGGCCCCTTCCAAGATGAAGCCAAATACATGTCCGCAGCGAAAGATGGCACGCCCATCAAGCTGGGAAAAGAGCATGCGGATATTATCTGGAAGTATGACATGCGGGCTGAGCTTGGGGTTTTTCCGCATAACGTCTCTTCTTGTTCGCCAGTCATCGTAGGAGACATGCTTTTTACGGCGACTTCGAATGGAGTGGACTGGTCGCACACGAATATTCCAAATGAAAGCGCCCCTTCACTGGTCGCGCTGGATAAGAAGACTGGAAAGCTGCTCGGAGAGGAAGCTGCCGGAGTCTCCTCTCGCGTCTTGCATGCCAGTTGGTCCTCTCCGGCCTATGGTAAATTAAATGGAAAAGGAGCCATCGTCTGGGGCGGGGGAGATGGATTCACATACGCCTTTGATCCCAAGCCCGTGAAAGATGAGGAAGGCTATGGTATCTTCAAAGAACTCTGGCGGATCGATTGTAACCCTCCCGAGTATCGTCTCAAAGAAGGGAAGCCAATTAAGTATGCGACCTACTCAGGGCCAAGTGAAGTGATTGGGACGGTCGTCATCGTAGATGGTCTGACCTATGCCGTCATTGGACAGGATCCTGAACATGGTGATGGCGTTGGACAAATCGTCTGCATCGGCCCGGATGGGAAGACAAAATGGGCTTCTAAAGAAATGGGCCGCTCGATTTCCACGGTCAGCGTGAGTGACGGCCTCGTCTTTGCCGCCGAATATGATGGGGACATTCATTGCTTTGATGCGAAAACCGGTAAGTCATATTGGAAGTATGAAACCGAGTCCCGCATCTGGGGCTCCACCCTTGTTGCGGATGGGAAAGTCTGGCTTGGAACGGAAGATGGAGAACTGCATATCCTGAATGCGAGCAAAGAGAAAAAATCATACGAAGTGATCGAATTCCCAGCCCCGATTTACTCCAGTGCCGTCGTTGCCGCTGATGTATTATACATCGCAACTCAGACCCACCTCTATGCGATTAGTCAGACGACAAAGTGAAGCCGCCTAGGTTTTAATCTGTTAGTAACTCGCGGATGTGAGGGGTGTAGAGTTCCGGCTCTAGGAGAAATGAATCATGTCCTTTTGCCGAGTGCACTGTGATGTGCATGGTGGAGACTCCGGCGCTTTCGAGGTGGCGGACGAGTTCCGCTTGCTCTTCGGGGTAGAAGCAAAAGTCTGAATCGATTGAGAAGACGAGGAAACGATGCTTGGCTTTTTCGCAACGAGCGAAAAGTTCTTCCGCTGATTGAGCTTCGCCTTCTAACACGGCATTGTAGCGAGACCACATATCAATAATGCGAAGATAAGTATTGGCATCGAATCGTTCCGTGAATTTTTTCCCCTGGTGGAGCATATAGCTCTGAAAGGTATCACGGACCTGAAACCAGGAGAGCATTTCTTCCTCGCGATTGAGTTGCTGCCGGGCTCGTTTTTCAAAGGTGTCGAGATGGACGAAAGTTTTATGCGATATCATACGGGCTAGGGCGAGGCCGATGCGCGGATTGTCATCTTCATAGTAGTCACCTCCTCTAAAATGTTTGTCATTCTCGATCGCGAGAATTTGCTCAAAGAGAATGAGCCGATTCAGAACGGTGGTTTTAAAACCAGAGGCAATGGGGACGACATTTTTGACCCGTTGCGGGTAGCGGGTGGCAAAAGTCAGCGTGAGCAATCCTCCGACCGATGGCCCAATCGCGGTGTGGAGTTGATCAATGCCGAAGTGATCAAGAAGGGGAATGTGAGCATCGACCAGGTCTGAGGCATTGAGATGAGGAAAGGCGGAGCCGAAGGGCTTTCCGGTCTCGGGATTGATCGATGAAGGGCCACTTGAGCCATAGCATCCTCCGAGAAAGTTGGCGCAGATGACAAAAAAACGGTCAGTATCGATGGCTTTTCCAGGACCAACCATCTTGTCCCACCAACCAGCATGCAGCTCTTCTGTCCAGAGAGTGCATCCTTCAGGCGCTTCAGGGTGATTTCCAGACGCGTGATGCGTGCCAGAAAGAGCATGGAAGAGGAGGATCGCGTTGGATTGATCAGCATTGAGGGTCCCCCAAGTGGCATAAGCGAGTTTCGCCTCGGGGATGTGCCCTCCTTCCCGGAGGGTGAGGTTGCCGAGTGGGAAAAGTTGACTAGTCGTATCCACGGACTGAGTGAATGATGAATCGCGGCACTTGGCGAAACCAAATTTATTGAAGAATTTAAAAATTCACGTTTAAAGGACTCCCGTAATGATGGCTTTTAAAGAATGGGACGTGGTGTGCCGAGCACTGGAAGAGGGACGGCAGTCGGTGATTTTACGGAAAGGTGGCATCCATGAAGGGCGGGAGGGGTTTTCATTTGCTCATGAAGAATTTGTGCTCTTCCCCACGCGATTTCATGCTCAGGGCGACTATGTGACGGTCCCTGGGGTGACGACAAAACCTGAGTCGGAAATCGGAGACGAGATCTTGGTGACCTCCCGAGTGAGAGTGACGCGGGCGGTGACTTTGACTGATTGGGAGGAGGTGGCTGCTTTAAGTGAGCAGCATATTTTGAAAGAAGAGGTGATTCGTGAGCGCTTCTTTTGGGAGGGAAGAGGGATGAGTTCTGGGAGCATTCATGTTGCTCATGTCGAGGTGGAGCCACTAGCGGAGCCGCTGAAGATCACCTATGCGAAAAAGTATGGCGGATGTCGGAGTTGGGTTACGCTCGATGTCTGATGAGATCTTAGTAGTGATCATCCACATCGAAGCCAGCTTGCTCTAGGGCGAGGGTGGCCGCGCCGACAATTCCGGCTTCATTCCCGAAGCGTGCGGGGAGGATCCGTAGATTTTCTTTAAAAGGACGGCTCAGTTGCGCTCGGAGAGCGTGATCGAGGGGGGCGAAGAGGAGGGAGCCTGCCTTCGCCACGCCTCCTCCAATAATGATGGCTTCTGGATTCAGCAGCCAACAACAATTCATGAGGGCGCTTGCGAGCTTGGTGGCAACGTCTTCCCAGATGCCGATGGCGGTTTGCTCTCCGAGGAGAGCGGCTTTGGTGATTTTTTCAGGCGAGCATTCTTCCTTACTTTTCGGCTCCCCCTTGGAAGCATAGGTATCAAGGGCGAGTTTTGTAATTTCGCGATTACCGATGTAATCTTCCAGCGCTCCAAGATTTCCGTAGGTTCCCCGAGGGCCTTGGTGATCAATGGTGGTTTGCCCGAGTTCTCCTGCGACCGAGTTTGCTCCGCGGATCATCTTTCCATCGAGAATGATCCCGCCTCCCACTCCTGTTCCGAGGGTGATTGCGATGAGGTGCTTCATCCCCCGGCCGGTCCCGCGTTTCCACTCTGCGTAGGCCATGCAATTGGCGTCATTTTCCACGGTTACTGGTAATTCGGTGAGCTCTTCCAGCCTCATTTTGAGAGGAATACGATGCCAGCCTTCGACATTCGTCAGGTTGTGGACCAGTCCAGTCGGGAAATCGACAAAACCCGGCATGCCGACGCCAATCGCTTTTATGGTCGGGTGGTTTTTTCTGAGATCCGAAATGACCTGAGCCAATTCTTGAATGAGCGGCTCGGCCTCCTCGTAATTCTGAGTATCGATGCGAGGTGCTTCTTCGATGATATTGCCACGATACAAAACCCCTGATTTTACAGAGGTTCCGCCGAAGTCGATCCCGATGGCTAGAGGAATGTCACTCATTGCTTAGGATGTTAGGGTGTTCATTTCGTTCACACCACGTTTGTTTTTTCAATCTGATGATTCATTTGGCCAATCAATCGGATTCCATGAAGCGTGAGATCGGGATCAATTGTTTGAATTTCACTGAGTCCCGATGAAATCAAAGTGGCATCTCCTCCGGTGGCGATGATGTGGGGTGTCCCCCCCAGTTCGGTTTGCATTTCGGTTAAGATTCCACGAATCAGGCCTCGATACCCGATGACGGCTCCTACTTGCATCGCTTCTTCAGTGGATTTGCCAATGCTGGATGCAGGTTCTTCAAGTTGGATCGCAGGCAGGAGAGCTGTTCGGCGATGTAGATAGTCTCTGAGTGCTGCGGTGCCGGGAGCGATAGCTCCGCCGAGATATGCTGATTCCGTCGAAATGACATCGAAGGTGACGGCGGTTCCAAAATCAATGACAATGGTAGGGCAGCCGTACTTTGCGGTGCTAGCAGCCGCATTGGCGAGACGGTCTGCGCCGATTTGTTCCGGATTTGGGTAATCAATGGCGATGGGTAATTCTGATCGATGGCTGATCCGGTGCACCGGAACTTTGAGGAACTTCTCAAGAAGATCTGCGGCGTGAGGGACGACCGAACAAATCGTCGCGTGAGAAAAGGTCTGCTCTTCGAGAGCGGATGAGAGCGCTTCTGCGGAGAGATCGACGGTGGGGATCACCGCTCGCCAAGCCGAAAGCTGGCCTCGGTGCGAGAGGGCAAACTTTGTGCGGGTATTGGAGTTGTCGATCAATAAGTGCATCTATGCTCGTTCCAGAATTTCGACTTCATAGCCATCAGGGTCCGTGACGAAGGCCATTTTACGCTCTCCGGAGGAAAATTTTTCCCGCCACCCACTGGGCCAGATTTCAATGCCTTCTTTTTCCAAGCGGTCACAATATGAAATGATGTCGGGAACTCCAACGGCGGTGTGCATGAGATCCTCGGGGAACGAGACCTCATAGTCCGGCGAGTAGGTGAGTTCGAGGAAGTGATCGTTACCAGGGAGGTTGAGAAATGCGAGTTGATTGCCCTGGGGAGATTTTTTTTGCTCTCCGAGTTCGAAGCCAATTTTTTGGTAAAAAGCGATTGATTCTTCGGGAGATGAGACGCGAATACGAGTGTGGAGAAATTGTATCATGTTGGTCCTAAATTCGGGTTCTCAGCTTATTTTTCAATCGCGAAAGAACTTTTTTTAATTTTGGTGACATTTTGCGGTATTTATTGCGATGGAGCAGTCCAGAGATCGTGTAAAAAGAACCATTCATCTATTGAGAGGAACTTTTGTCTTAATATGGGCGCGATCAGAAGGAATTGAGCCATCAGGGGGTTGTTGTGTGTTCCCCTGATGGCCATTCTTCGAATGCAAAGACACTCATAGAAAGCGTTGGTCTTGTGGGCAAAGAGGAGGTAGATATCTCTCGTCTTGAAATCATTTAGTTGGACCCTGGCGCTGAGGTATCTGAATCCTTTGCGCGCTTTTGTTTCGGTCATCACCTTACTTGCCCTCTTCGGAGTGGCGATTGGGGTGATGGTTCTGATTGTAGTGCTTTCGGTGCATGCGGGGTTTGAACAGAATCTGAAACGGATGCTTTTGGGGTTCTCCCCGCATCTCACGGTATCATCGGTCTACCAAGGAGGAATTTCACAGTGGCAAGAGATGGAGGTTGAGCTAGGGCATATGGGAGAGGTCAAGGGGGCGTCTGCTCTCGTGGAAGGTTTTGTCTTATTGGATGTTCGAGGGTGGAACCGACCGGTCCAATTTCGCGGGATCAATTCTGAAAATCGAGAGCAGTTGGCCGCTCTCGAAGAAATGTTAAATTCAGGGACAGTAGATCTTATCCCGAAGGCTAAAAGTCTCGCAGAGATCGAACGTGAGGGTGCATCTGATCAGGCGGCAGGAGAGGGCGGGGCTGTGATTTCTAAGCTTTTGGCAGATCAGTTGATGTTAAATGTCGGAGACCAGATTCGTCTCTTAGCCGCTGCGAATCTTGATGCGGTCATGGCTGCCTATCGTCTTCAGGATCAGGGAAGAGCTTATGAGGTGTATGCCACCTCCTTTGATCCTTTTTCGCGCATGATGGAAGTGATTTTCAGAAAAGAAGGAGATTTGGAGGTCGCTGATTCTCAGGATGTCGACGCCGCTTATCGGCTCATTCAGGATCTTGATGAAGTGGAAGATGGCATGGAACTCCCTCCCATGAGGGAAACAGAGCGTGAAAAAATCGGAGAACTTCGCGAAATTTTGGATTCCTTTACGAAGCGTGAAGGAGGGAAAGATTTCTTTGAATCTGGAACCCAGGAGATGATTCATGCCAAGCTGACCGAGCTGCGAGAGCTTGATCTTGACCAGGCGAATCTCGAAACAATGAATGAAATTCGTGATTTCGTCCTTCCGAAGGAACTCAAGATTTCAGGAATTTACCATGATGCACAACGTGCGCGCGGCCCGGAGGTCTTTGTCTCTCTGAGGAATGGGCAAGAACTCCGAGGCTTGGATCCTGGGGTGGTAGAGGCCATTGATATCCGCATCGAAGATCCATATCAGGCGGATCGGATTGGGAAGAAATTACAAAAACGATTAGGCGATGAATGGGCGGTAGGTAACTGGATGGAGAGGCATTCACAACAGTTCCAACTCGTAAAAACAGAAAAAATAATGATGAGCTTTATGCTCTCTTTTCTCACGATCATCTCCGCCTTCAGTATTACGGCGGTGATGTATACCATGACTTTACAAAAGCGTCAGGAAATCGGAGTGATGAAAGCCTTGGGAGCGAGCCCATTCCAGATTATCAAAATTTTTGTCTATCAAGGGCTGATCGTGGGAATTGGAGGGGCGCTCTTGGGAGTGGGATTAGGATTGCTAGCCCTTCACTATCGTCAAAAAATTGTCGATGCCATTCGCGTCTTCGGGGTCGATCCTTTCCCGCCCCAATTTCATGGAATGAATGAATTACCGGCTCGTATCATCCCTGAATATCTGATCGTGATTGCCGTTGTGTCCGTCATTCTCTGCCTCATCGCAGCTCTTATTCCGGCTCTGTTAGCAGCGTTCCGTGATCCTGCAAAATCGTTACGAAATCTTTCATGAAATTTTGGATTATTGAAGAAGGTGAAAAACGTGGCCCGCTAGAAGGCTACGAACTGCGCGAGCTCATCGAGCAGAAAAAAGTGACCGATGAAACCAAAGTCTGGCATGAAGGGGCTGAGGGATGGGCAAATGCCCGAGAGGTCTCTTTGTTAAAAGGAGAATTCCTCAGTGAAGACTCCACTCCGCCGCCGGTGGTGGTGGAAGCAGAACAGATCCCGGTGCAACGCGTCTCGATGGATCTCCTCTGGCGGCGATTTTTCGCAAGGTGGTTTGATTTCTTTCTGTATCAAGTTTTGTTGGCGTTTGTGATGCACTCTTTTGGGATGAAATTTTTTCCCACTAATCCAGAAGAGTATAATCTCTTCCGGCTTCTGATTTCGTTCTTACCTATGATTGTCATTGAGTCTGTCTTCATTCAGGCTTTTGGTATAACCCCGGGAAAGTATTTGCTAAATCTCCGGGTCGTGAATCAAGAGGGAGGGCTGCTCACCCTTGGAGGATCTATGATGAGAGCGCTGCGAATCTGGGTTCTCGGAATGGGAATGCAGATCTTCATTCTCCCGCTCATTGCTCACGCGATCGCGCTGTGGTTTTGCCTTAAAAAAGGAGCTCCGATTTGGGATCTGGTCCCAGGATATCGAGTCGAGAGTCGCCGGATGTCGGGACTCCAATGGGCAGTGTTTATACTAGCTGGCTTTGGGCTGATGGTGGGGTTGAGTTTTGTTTTGGGGCCGGAGGCAGAAGAGTTTGCCAAGACAGCGCTCGAACAAATGAACACGCCTTAAGACGGGCTTGCTCGATGAGAGGGATGGTCTAGCATCACTCCCGTGGCAGGAATTGTATATTTTGATCTCGAAACACAGCGGAGTTTTGGCGACGTGGGCGGCGCCTCAAATAAGGACAAAATGGGAATGTCGGTGGGGGTGACTTACTCGACGGAGACGGAGCAGTATCATATTTTTGGAGAAGATCAGGCGGAAGATCTCGTGGATCAACTGGTCAAGGCTGACCTCGTGGTGGGCTATAATCACGTGCAATTTGATTATCCCGTCCTGCAAGCTTACACCATTTATGATCTTGCCTCGCAGACGATCAACTGTGACATGATGCTTGATATCGAGGAGGTTCTCGGACATCGGCTGAAGCTGGATTCGGTGGCATCAGCTTCCCTAGGAATCGGAAAAACGGCAGACGGACTCGATGCTCTCAAATGGTGGCAACTGTATAAAAAAACAGGTGACACGACTCACATGATGAATATCGCCGAATACTGTTGCTACGATGTGAAGGTGACGAAGGAAGTCTACGAATATGGCTTAGAACATGGCAAAGTCCTGTATGATGACCGGGGGGGGCAGCGTCAGGAAGTCGTTGCGAATTGGAAAAAGTAAACTAATCATCGCAGTCCGTCGAGAAGACGCGCGCACCGGGCTTATCGAAAAGGTAGTTGAATGACCACGAGAGGAGGACCGCGAGTTTATTGCGGAATCCTACCAGGAAGGCGAGGTGGATGAAGAGCCAAGCGAGCCATGCGGGGAATCCTTTCAGGTCAATGCCATTGGACTCTGCGACGGCGGCATTTTTTCCAATGATGGCCATGATGCCTTTGTCGCGATATTTAAAAGGGGATTGTTTCCGGTGAAAGAGATTTTTCCCAATGTGTTTCCCCATCTGCATCGCGGCCGGTGCAAGTCCAGGAATGTCGTTGAGTTTCACGAGATCCCCAGCAGCAAAGACATTGGGGTAACCAGGCAAGGAGAGGTCATCATTGACCTCAAGCCGTCCTCCTCGATCACGAGGGCAGTCGAAATGTTCGGTCAGAGGAGAGGCGCTCACTCCGGCGGCCCAGATGATGGTGTGAGCCTCGATCCAGCGGTCATCATTGAGATGAATACGTTCTTTTTCGACTTGATCGACGCGAGGCCCAAGAATGACTTCGACGCCAAGTTTTTTCAGGCGTTTGCGAGTGTATTCGGAGTGCGCTTTTGTAAATGGTTTTAGAAGTCGATCACCTGATTGGATGATGATGACGCGAAGGTTTTCGGGATCAATCTTGCGGTAATCTGTTTTTAAAGCCCGACGAACGAGATCAGAAAATGCTCCGGCAAGTTCCACTCCGGTCGGTCCTCCGCCTACGATGGCGATGGTCATGAGGCGTTTTTGCTCTTCCGGATCATTCAGGCGCTCTGCTTTTTCTAGCGCGTTGAGAACACGTCGGCGGATCTCCTTAGCATCATCGAGGCATTTCAAGCCAATGGCATGCTGAGCCCAATCATCATTTCCAAAATAAGAAGTCCGTGCTCCGGCTGCGAGAACGAGCGTGTCATACTCGTAGGCTTCGTTTTCAGAATGAACGACCTGGTTCTGAGAATCGATTGAACGGACTTCATCTAGGATAACGGAAACATTGTCTGCACGCGTCAGAATTGCTCGCAGGGAACGGGCAATGTCTGGCGCAGAGAGCGCTGCCGTTGCTACTTGATAGAGAAGTGGCTGGAAGAGGTGGTGATTCTGACGATCTAACAAGGTCACTTGAAAGCGATCATCATTAGCGAGTTCTTGAGCGCAGTTGAGCCCCGCGAAGCCACCTCCGATGATCAGGATGCGATGAGGATGTTGCATGGGTGATAAGGTGAGGCGGTGATGAACTCAACTGTTCTTCGCGTGCGAGGAGCTGCGTTAAAGATTAGAGATTAAAGATGGAAGGTGTCTTCGGCGGGAGTAGCCTCTTCGGTCAGAGTCACTTCTCCATTATTTGCGAGATGGACCAGAGAATGATAGACGGCTTCCGCATCAGCCTTGATTTCAGCGGCGACTTCAAGGGCTGTTTTTTTATCAGCGGTGAGCTGGCCCCGGACCTGATTGAGAAGATCTAGGAAGGTGGCGGCTGCGGCTTTCCCCGCTTCGACGCCAGGCTGATGGTAAGCGTTAATATTTACTAATGAGGCGTAGAAGGTCACGGCCCGTTCGAAGAGTGCGATGAGCTGCCCCAAGGTATGAGCGGTGACATTTTTGATAGAGATGGTCATGGAGTGTCGCCCATTTTCATAGAGGGCTTCTCGCGTTCCACGCAGGAAGCCCTGAAGGTAGTCGGTGCAGGTGTTCGCGTCATCAACGAGGATGGATTGCTCCTGACGTCCCTGGCGCACTTCGATGAAGCAAGCGAAAAAGTTATGAAGACCATCACGCAATTGTTGGACGTAGGCATGTTGATCGGTGGAGCCTTTATTTCCGTAGACGGCGAGCCCTTGATTCACGGTGTTCCCATCGAGATCTTCCGCTTTTCCGAGAGATTCCATGATGAGCTGTTGGAGATATTTTGAGAAAAGAACAAGTGAGTCTTTGTAGGGGAGGGTGACCATGTCTTTTTCTCCTTTTCCATTGCCTTCGTGATACCAGGCAAGCGCCATTTGGAGGGCTGCATTTTGTAAGGCATCAGTAGTACGAGTTTTTTCGTCCATGAGTCGAGCCCCTTCCAGCATGGATTCGAAGTCAACGCCTTGAAGAGCCATCGGGACGAGGCCGACGGTTGAAAGAACGGAGGTGCGCCCACCGACCCAGTCTTCCATCGGAAAGATGGTGAGAAATCCTTCGTCTTTGGCGAAGCGAAAGAGCTTGGAGCCTTCTCCCGTAACAGCGACGGCATGTTGCGCAAAGTCGAGACCTGCTTTTTCGTAGGCAGATTTTGCTTCGAGCATGCCATTACGCGTCTCCGGAGTACCTCCAGATTTTGAAATCACTACCGCAAGAGTTTTGGACAGGCCACTTCCGGCGGCAATTTCGGCAAGATCACGATCAATCCCGGCAGGGTCGGTATTGTCGAAGAAGTAGGTCGTCATGGTCCCGGGAGTGCCCAATGCCTGATAGACAAGCTGCGGTCCTAGGGCAGAGCCTCCGATGCCGATGATGAGAAGGTTTTCAAAAACTCCACCCGCTGGAGGGCTGATTGCCCCGGTGCTGACATCACGCGCGAATTGCTTGAGCTGTGCCAGAGGTTCGGTGATTTGCGCTTTGATTTCTGCATTGGGCGCGAGGTCGGCATTGCGCAGCCAGTAGTGACCTACCATGCGGCCCTCATCAGGATTGGCGATTTCTCCTGCTTCGAGCGCCTTTAAATTGGCAAATGCTTTTTCGATCTTTGGGGCCATCTCTTCATGAAATGATGGGGGAATATCCATGCGGGATAGATCGAGTGAAAATCCGAGTTCGGAGTAACGAATGAGGTCTTTAGCGTAAGTATCGAAGGCCATGAAATGGATGGTTTGAAGTTTTAGTAAGTAAGAATGGCATTAATGTGAGGATGAACGAGGGCGTCCCGGCCCTTCAAGCTCGCAAGCTCGATCAGAAATGAAACGGCGACGATATCGGCATCCAGTGCTTTCAGGAGTTTGATAGAAGCAGCGGCTGTGCCACCAGTCGCGAGGAGGTCATCGACCAAGAGGATTTTCTCACCAGGTTTGACGGCATCTGCGTGAATCTCGACGATCGATTCTCCATACTCGAGGGTGTATGCCATTTCGTGAGTGGTCCACGGCAGCTTTCCCTTTTTACGAACGGGGACAAAGCCAGCTCCTAGAAGCTGTGCGACGCCTGCGGCAAAAATGAACCCTCGCGCGTCGATGCCGACGACTTTATCAATCTGGTGCTCACCTGCAGTTTCGGCGAGCAAATCAAGCGAAGCTTTAAACAAAGTCGCATCTCCTAGAACTGGGGTGATGTCTTTGAACAGAATCCCCGGTTTTGGAAAATCAGGGACATCACGAATCGCAGCATCAAGATCGGCAGCAGTGGGCATGGTTAGGATGCTAAGGCGAAAGATGAGATCCGTCCAGCGACATGACCACGGAGTTGCCCCCCGGCATTCTCTCTGTCAGACTATCGAGGTGCAAGGTGATCTCAGAGCAGCACTCCAATACGTTCCTTCCTTTCAAGAGAAGGTATTCGTATTAGTGATGAATGCAGCCCGCATGCCCGAGCAAGCTCTGGCAGAGGCTCTTTTGGATCTCACGGGGCTCCAGCAAATTGGGGTGAAACTCGTTCTCATCTCGATCGGATCCGGCGAAGCGGAAATCACAAATCGTCTCGTTGATGGCGAGCTGAAGTGGGAGCAAGTCGATGATGATTCCAATGGGCGTTTCATCGAGATTTTGGAACGCGGTCAACTCGCTCTCATTGAGTGGCCGGGTGTTGACCCTCTCTGTGATGAGGTGGTGAATCTTTCCAGCACCTTGCAAGCAGCCAAGCTGATCGTCTTTCTTCCCGAAGGAGGTTTCGGAGACGGGGAGGGGATTCATGCGATGGCTCGAGAAAAGGCCGCCGCGTGGCGAGGTCCAGCGGCGGAGCTTTTCTCCCGAGCTGCCTACGCCTGCGCTCAGGGAGTCCCCCGAGTGCATCTTCTGAACGAGTGTCAACAAGGCGTATTACTGGACGAGCTCTTCTCGAACGAAGGGGTCGGAGTCATGATCCACGCGGATGATTACTTAGAGATCCGCAATTTGAGTGTGTCGGATATCCCGGAACTCCTCGCCATGATCGGCCGCTCAATGAGAGATGCGCATCTCATTCCCCGGACGTATGAAGAAGTTGAAAAAGCGCGGGAAGATTTCCTCGTCCTTACCGTGGATGGTAATGTCGTCGGCTGTGTCGCCCTCCATTGCTATGAGGAAGGATGCGCTGAAATTGCATGCCTCTACGTGAAGCAGACACACGAAAGCGGAGGGTATGGCCGCAGGCTGGTAGAGGCTGCGGAAGAAAAAGCGCGCGCCCTACACGTCACGCACGTCATTGCTCTCACAACTCGCGCCGTTGATTATTTTACAAAACGCCTCGGCTACGAACCGGCAAGTGTGGAGGCTCTTCCTGCAGCACGAAAAATCCGTTTGCAGGAAAGCGGCCGAGCCTCATTCGTGGTGAAGAAAGACTTGTGAAATCCCACCGGCCTGCGTTCCGAGTGGCTTATAAATCGATGGCATAGCAATCCCCGGAACTGACCGCGTCGGCTTCCAAATAATGAACCCACCGGCAAGTATAACGCTTGCCCCAAGAATCACTCACCGCCACTTCTCCCGTTTCCTCATTGTAGCCGATGATCAGGCAGAGGTGATGGTTTTCTTCGAGCCTCAACTGCTTCACATTTTCTTCTGCTTCTTTCGTGATCTTTTCTGCGTATTGATCCCATGCCGTGATCTCTCGACGTTCTACCGTCCGAGTATTGGCAATTTGGTTATACTTTTGTAGACTCTTCATTCCCCAGAGAATGGGCACACCTTTATCGATGTATTTTTTAATTCTTTTCGGCTCCAGTGATTTTAAGCGGAACTGACGGGCAGTTCTGCCACCGGTGCGCCGGGTGCTATTCGAGACCTCTTCAAAGAGGCGTCTTGTATTTGTTCCTCCACCTCCGATGGTTGCAATCGTTGCCAAGAGATACATATCTGCGGGAACCTCGGCATGACGCATCGCGCGTTCGAAGGTGGCAGGAGCGCAGTATCCTTTTGGCCCCTGGTCGACCATTGGGATATGGTCGATATACACATCGCCATTGTCTTTGTTGACAACGTTGCTTTTGAGCCGCTTGCGCATGTAGCCATCATTTCTAGTCTTCCGAAGATCTTCCTTACTCTTGCGCCCTCGATTATCAGCAAAGTTGCTCTTTACGATCCGCAGATGAACGTACTCATCATCCGCATGGGCTAGAATAAAAGAATGCCCCTTCCAGTCCCAACGGTCGGTATTGATTTTTGATTTCCCCTCTGCCTGCATGCGCTGGCGGCGGCTTTCCCCGAGAATACTGGTAATGGCTTGTGCGATGGTTTTTTCATCATATTGCATCGCGCCTCTGAGCGTTCCTCGATCAATCTTTTTCCCGTTATCATCAAAGTGATCTTCCCCAGATCCTACCGTGCTGAGATTGTCTCCTTTGTTAGAATACATGAGAGATAAAGATTCTGCTTTCTGATCCTCGTTTCCATAAAGCACCATCGTGCGAGGGAATGTCCCCAGAAATTCGTAACCCTCGCGCAGGTAGCGCCGGTAACTACTTGTATAAGGAGTCTTGGATTCTTCCGGGAGACGAAGCCGAGCTGCGATCGCTTCAGCATTCTCATCCCACAGATTTCCCGTCGGAGAAAAGAGCGGGTGACCAATTGCCGTGTTGAGCTGATTGATCTCTTTGAGTTTGGCGTTCCAGGTTTTCTCGATGAGTTGACGAGACTTCTCACTGAGTAGGCCCAGCGGTGTCGCGGCCTCTTGTCCTGCCATCCGCAGCGTGGCAGTGTGATCTTCCAAGTTGAGGGAAATCAACTCGACTTGATGCCGAGAGGAATCGCCTGCGAGCGAGACTGTTAATTTTTCCCCAGTATAGGAGAACGCGCTGAGCGTAGAAAAAAGAAACGTGAGAAACGGTAGGTGAGGACGCATTTTCATGAATATGAACTCAATAAAATAGGATGAATTTTTGACAGATCAACCACTAAGCTATGACCTTGGACTAGGATATTTCGGAAAAATCTTGAAATAATGTCCTTCAAATTGCAGTATATTTGCATTCGGCGCAAGCCGGGGGCGCTCAGGTTTCGACTGGATTTTGGAAACACTGGTTGCATGTAGAGGTTGATCGGTTGGCCTCTTTAAAAAGCCGTTCAAAACAATAATTGCAGACTCTAACGAGCTCGCACTTGCTGCTTAATTGACAGTAACGTTCCAACCCTGATGCCTGTTACGGTGCGGAGCGACTACTTAACAGGCTGGCTAACAATCCGGGGATACGGGAGCGTTAGTGAGATATAAAACAGGATCATCGGAATTCCGGACGTGCTGAATCAGGCTCGGA
>CALGLJ010000087.1 GCA_937930235.1 uncultured Verrucomicrobiales bacterium
GGGCTCAACAGTAAGATCCAATCTCTGAAAGCCTCAGCCCGTGGCTTTCGGAGCTTTGAGAATTACCGCACCCGCATCCTGTTCTTCTGCGGCAAGCTGGCCCTCAGCCCCAAAATCGCGCACTAAATTTCCCGAAGAACCCAAAAATAACAATGATTCTTGTGTGGATTCAGAATTTTCTAAAAAAGTTTCAATTCAAAAAGGTGAAGAAGGGAGATTTTTAGTAGCCCAAATTGATAGTTCTAATAGAAATGTGTATACAAAAATCATGGTGGCTTTAGCTAATGCAAAAATTAAAGCATCATGTATTTCTTCATTAGGGATTGATTATATATATGTGAATAGATGTGACAAGGAGAAGGCTGCGGCGATTTGTGAACCATTCGTGGCAGACTTGTTGTAGCGCACCACTTTGATATCGAGTCGCATTTCCAAACTGACATCGGGTGATTTTGGGGTGATTTCCACGCTTTCATCGAGTTTTGCTACCATTGTGGTCGTATTTTTTATTAGCCCTGTATTTTGGTTTTTCTCGCCTTGATACGGCGGATGGTTTGAATGGTAAAAGTCTTGAATTCGAAAGCTACATACATTTAATTTTTGGTGTTAATTATATTTCTTTTTGTGTAATTTCTATGATCAGAAAAGATTCTTGGTAACTTAGTTTGATGTGGTGCATCAAATAATCGATACAGAAACTTGGAGATAAAAATCTGCTATCTCGAAAGGTTGCGAACACGAATTTTTTTGAATGATAAAAGTCATAAGCTGTGTTATCGTAAGTCCAGAAAATAATATAGAGTATGAGATTCGTATTTTTGGTTCCCTGTTTTTTTGTGCTTGTTACTCTCGGTGGATGCCATGCAGAAAAAGAGATCGAAAAGGGTGAAGCGCTTCCCTACAAGATCAAGAAGGTGTTCATGCTTCTTCCAAGAGCTAATTTTGAGAATGAGCATCCTGTATTTAGATTTGCAAATGTCTCCTTAATTGAAGATGAAGGGAAATTTATTAGAGACCCTTCCTTCAAGGGAGCGCAAGATGATTTGGAGAAGGCTACATACGGAATTGTTTTTTTAAATAAAAGATTAGACAATGAAATCCCAAATTCTCTCTTTAAGAGGAATTCGTTATTTGCTACCCTAGATGATATTAGTGATAAAGATGGAGTTAATCACTGGTATATTTTTCAGTTAAAATCCTCTGACTACAGTGTAATTGGTGTTTATGGTGATTCATACCAACCAGAAATGGAAAACTAGTGCGCTGTCATCGTAGCGAGGCCGCTTTATGCTACCTCGAAAGCTGAGGTCTAAATTTTAAATTTTTAAGCAAGGCATAATTTGAGTCTGATAGTTATTAAACTCTATATCTGTAATGGTTTCATGGTGTGGGAATGAGTGGGATTTGGGCGCAGGAAAAGCCACATAACTCCTTCGAGAGCGTGTTAGGTGCTGGCGATGGAGCCGTAGTGTCGAGGCTCGGTATCACGATAAGATTCGAGGATGGCGATGATGGTTTGTGCTTTATGAAGGTCGAGTCCGAGGTAGAGTGTCTATGATGTATCTGAGTTCGTTTTCATTAAATTTCAATCAATGAACAATCGACCTGAAACGCTGCGCTGGGCTCAACCGGCAGCTAGAGGGTCTCTCCGAAAAATGAATCCACCGCTCATACTCTTTCCGCATGAGCCATTTTCACCCGGGAAGATCGATTCGGAATTCGCCTCCGAGTATGACGCGGCCCGCGCGATTGGATTTCCAATTGGGTTTTACGGTCATGAAGCTGTCGAGTCCGGCGACTCGAAGGTAGCATTGAAGCGATTACAGGATTCGGACGCTCATCAGAGAGTGATTTTTCGTGGTTGGATGGTTCCAGGCGAGGCTTATGCAGGGCTTCATGCCGAGCTTGTTGCGAAGGGCTACTTACCGCAGACATCACCTGAAGATTACGAACACGCGCACTACATTCCCTTCTCCTACCCACAGACGGAGGGACATACGCCACGCAGCGCATGGATCGAGGGTGACGACGTTGATGCAGCTTGGGAAATGTATCAGGGTTTCCGAGACGGCGACGCGATCATCAAGGACTGGGTGAAGTCCGCCAAGAGTCGATGGAAGGATGGGTGTTTTATCCCAGCGGGAACAAGTGAAGATCGCTTCCGTGAGATTTACCGGGTGTTCCGAGAGGAGCGAAGCAAGCTATTCAACCGTGGCGTTGTTCTTCGAGAGTTTATGCCGATAGTCGAGAGGGGTAGTGACATTCGTGGTCTTCCGATTATTGAGGAGACGAGGTTGTTCTTCTGGAAGGGACAGATCGTAGTTCGGCCGGATGGAAGGCTACCTTCACCGATGGATGAGCTGACTCGCTGGGAAATGATCGCGAGTCGATTCAGTTCGCCGTTCATCACGATTGATGTGGCTTACCTCACCGATGACACATGGAAGATCGTCGAAGTCGGAGATGGAGGGGTTTCGGGGTTGCCCATGGGATTAGATCCAGAGCGTTTCTACGGTAGCCTCTGGAATCTAACAAACGGAGAATAAGTCACGGATGATCAGCTGCTTGCCCACGTCGAGCCGGAATGTGAATGACCCTTCATAAAGACTATACTTCTCTCGATCCTACTTGGATGAAGTTCATGAGTTGACGTCAATATGTAGGGACCTTGCTTGTATGAATTTCTGAGTCACCTTGAGATCTGGAGGTAAAACATCTCTTGAGCTTCATGTTAAGAATAGAGTTAACTGTTTCGTGTAAAGATGAGTGATGCTCGGAAGTCAGAAAAATCAGAGATGTCCAGTGGGCAGAAATTTCCGGCTACCCGTTGGAGTATGATTCTCTCGGCTTCAGATTCCGGAGAAGATGCTTTGGAGGAACTCTGTCGGATTTATTGGCGTCCTATCTATGGGTTCTTACGTCGGTCTGGATCATCTCATGAGGACGCGGAGGATGTGACGCAGTCGTTCTTGGCAAAGTTAATTCAAAGTGGGAGTCTTTCGCGAGCAGATCGTGAGAAAGGAAAGTTGCGTTCATTTTTGTTGGGTGCTTTGAAGCATCACTTGGCAGATCGACATCGGTTTGATCATCGGGAGAAGCGAGGGGGAGGAGCGAAGCATCTACCGTTGGTAGTGACGGAGCTGGATTTCGAGAATGCGGAGCATCACTATATCGAACATCCGGTGGAGGAAAAATCGCCGGATCTCATCTTTGACCAAAGCTGGGCGATCAATATATTGCGACGTGCTCATGAGAGAGTTGAGCAAGATTATCAGACGGGCGGGAAGCTCCAGGAATATCAGTGCCTTAAGGCAGCTCTGGCCACTACACGTGAGATTGATGCCGAGGCTGCTGCTCGTTCTTTAGGAGTTGCTCCGGGAACAGTGCGGGTCTTGGTGCATCGCTTACGGCAAAATTTCCGCGCGGCCTTGCGGGATGAGGTGGCCGACACGGTGACGACTCGTGAGGAGGTGACGGAGGAACTACGATATCTTCTAGAGGTTTTTGCATCATAATTTTTTGCGATTTTTTGAAACGCTTCCTCGTCGGTGTCGAAGGAAGGGGTATGAAAGCAAAAATATGCTTATACTTATTATCCGCTCTCTTAGTTTTGATACCCAGTGTTTCTTCAGCAGTTACTTGGAAACGGGAAAGTATTCATACAGGCGATGATGCGGGGTTGGTGAATGCGACCGCAATCGATCGGCTTGGGAGGGTTCATGTCGTTTATACTTCGCGCGAGATTTCATCCGGTGGCGAGATGGAAAATAGAATCTACTATCGTCTGCGATCTGATTCGACTTCGGGCTTTCCTCCTCCGTCGGATGAAGGAGCCATTAGATCGAATTCGGTTGCAGAGGCGTATGGGGTATCGATTGATGTGAAGGATGATCTCACGGTGCAAATTGCATGTGTCTTTACCGATGGAAGTGTAACTGTCTTTGAAAGGACAAGGAATGAGACATCATTCACGCAAACCGGGATCGCCAGTGATGCGACGACGAATTCTTCCCTGGGTGGGGTGAGCATCAAGTCGCGCGGAGCTAATAATTCAGCTATAATTTATACTAGGCGTGGAGAGACTGCGGCGGATGCCGGGCCGGTGAACTTTACTGAGCAGTCAGGGAGTAGCTGGGGAACTCCCGTAGGTATTTCCTCCGGAAATGGTTCGGGAATTGCTCCGGTCTTAATCAATACGCCTTTGGGTATCTCCGGATCAAATTCGACTCAGCGCGTAGTTGTTGCCTATGATGAGGCGAATAATAATGTTCATGTGGTTCGCCAAGTGGAAGCACTCATCGGTGGAAACCCTGTGTTCTTTTGGCAGTCTTCAGAAGTGGTAGGTGAAAGTAGCGTTCGATCAAGACCTGACATTGCATACTCGAAAGGGAAGATAGCAGTGACTTATCGAGAAGGGTTTGGGCTGTTAAAGTATGCCGAGTGGAAACTGAAGGCAGGAGAAGATGGCAGTGGAGGAGTAGCAAATTATGAGTGGAGTGGAGAAACCCTAGCAGAAGCAGAGGCGATATCTTTTCGAATTCTAGGGGAGAAAGCTCCTGTGGTTTTTGATGCGGGAGGGAATCCTCTCGTGAGCTTTGTGAGAGACGATGCAGATCGTGAGATGTATCGTGTTGAGACGAGGCGTTTGGTTCCAGGATTGACTTGGGTGTCAGGAGAGGTGTCACCATTCAGGTCATATGATTCTGGGCAACCTTTGGCTCTGTCGATGGCGACCGGACTTGCTGGGGACCCTGCTTTGATTTTTCCACTCAATTTAAGTGCAAGCACCTTGGTGACTTTTGCTCGACCTTTTTCAGAACCTTGGATTGTTGAACAGCCAGAGTTGTTAGAGGAAAATGCGCAGAGTTTCGCACCCGCAGTAGCCACTTCAAATGATGGTAGTATTTATCTGGCTACAGGGGGGTCGATGGAGTCTGGTTTTATCAATGGTCGGCTCATTACGATTTCCGGAGTGCAAAGTAGTGACCGTTTTTTTCCGGTTCCAAATGATGGTGGATTTACAAATGCTCACAGTATTACGGTGACGTCGGATGGCATGATACATATCGTGGGAATGCGGGTAGCAGCGGTGGATGCGACGCAGGGAGAAGTCTACTACTGGCGTGGTGGAGCTACGGGGGCGATTTCGAGAATTGGAATGGTGAGCGATGGAGATGCTGCACCAGGGTCGTTGACCTTAAAATCAGATGGTAGCGGCACCTTGTATGTCAGTTATCTGAGAACCGACGGGAGAGGGGTAGTTCAAAAACTCGCTCCGGGTGAGAGCGAGTGGACGATCGTTGTAAGCACGGATAGCACGGCGGTGGTCGGGCTGGACCTGGCAGTCCGCGCAGATGGTGGATATGCCCTCTCTTACTATCAAGCTGCTAGCCGAAAAGTTTCTCTTCTCACAAATGTCGATATCCGTGATGGTAAGAAATTTCCGATTCCTGAAACGCTTGATGTTTTTTCTTTGAACAGCATGGATCGTGAAGTCATCGATACCGCTTGTGTTTTTGAGCAAGATGGGAGACCACGGGTCGCTTTTGTTCAGGGGACGACGATCAAGTTTTCTGTCCCGAGAGGAGTTGGATCGCAAACTTTTGACACGATGGATTTAGGAGCTGGCTATGATGGAGCTACTCTTGAGATGTTAAGATCAGGAAGGGGTCTTCAAATTTTATTTCATTCTGAGAGGGATGAAGGGCGATTACATCGTCTGACGTTCCAGAATAATGGCATGGAATCTAATACCTCTTTTGTGAATTTAAAGAGACCTTTAGATACCGCGTTCTCGGCTCAGTCCATCTCGGTCGCTATAGATGCCAATGGGTTTCCAGTGGTAGCGGTTGGCTTGTTGAAGACGTTCTCACTTGCGGGGCTAGAATTTCAAGTCATCCTCGCTCGACCGGCAGATGCCTTGGATGATGATGGTGATGGGATGTCTTTGTTGGAAGAAGAAGCATTTTGTTCTAATCCTAACATCTCGGATTCAAATGCGGAAAGGGTGCTGACTGATTTTTTTGGCAGCGAAACGATTTCGATGATTCACTCATTTGATACTCCAGATCTATTCTTTGCGGGTGATTCAAGCGCTGCGGAGAATCGGATTTTGGATATTGTTTATACCATTGAGTCGAGCAGTGACTTAGAGACATGGGATGTTGAGGGAAGTGAAACAGAGGGGGTGAGCTATCTCTCAGGAAACTCAGGGAGCACTGAGCGTCCTCATTGTTTTCGGGCAAGTTTTTTACGGCAGAATTCGGCCGGGTATGTGAATAATAATCCTAAGAGATTCTACCGTATGACTATTCGAAGGAATCGCTAACCATTTTCGCAGGCGATCCATGATGAGGTCGTTCTTTCCAGTCGGGAAGACGGCCTTGTCAGGGGGGAGCCTTTGCCGCTAGATCTTAGATTGACATGAAGCAGTGCCCGACGTGTGGAAATTCTCTTACGGAAGAGGCTGCAGGGGAACTTTGTCCTAGCTGTACGATCAGAGCGGTTTTGGATGGAGAGGTCGATTTCTCTGATGAAATCAGAGTCGATAAGGGACCTCATATTTCGGGACTCACGGTACATGAGGAAGTGGGTGAAGGAGGATTTGGGGTCGTCTATCGGGCGACGCAGACTGGGATGGTAAAGAGGCGGGTGGCGCTCAAGGTCCTAAAGCCGGGAGTGGATACACGGCAAGTCTTACGGAGGTTCGAAATAGAGCGGCAGGCGCTTGCTCTGCTGGAGCACCCAAATATTGCCCGGATCTATCAAGCGGGTGAGACCGAGGAAGGTTATCCGTATTTTACGATGGAATTTATCGATGGAGTTTCCATTACCGAGGCTCTTGCTGGACGAAGCGAGTGCAAGATCCTTGAGTCCTTTCTCTCGGTGTGTCATGCCATTTCCTATGCTCATGGGAAAGGGGTAATTCATCGTGATCTCAAGCCGACTAATATTTTAGTGACGGTGGATGGCATTCCCAAAGTGATCGATTTTGGGGTAGCGAAAGCGACCATCCCAGAGAGTGTGTCCGGGATGACTCTCTTTACTGGTGGTGAAAGTTGGTTGGGCACGCCGGCTTACATGGCTCCAGAACAGGCAGATCCTAAGAAACTGGAACTGGATGAACGAGCAGATGTCTATTCTCTGGGAGCGATTTTTTATGAAATCATCACGGGAATGACACCTCTCAATGCCGCTACCGGAAGAGAGCTTTCGGCACAAGAGTCACTGGCTTTCATCGGGACGAAGCAAGTGCCTAAACCCTCAAGCGTGTCCATCAAGGAGATTTCCAAAGATCTCGATGTGATCACGATGCGGGCTCTCGCTCCGGATTTGGAAAAGCGTTACGCTTCCGTGCTGGAGTTCTCTGCAGATCTCCGGCGATATATGAACGGAGATCAAGTGGCGCAACCTGACCGTAGAAAATTTCTAACAGGTGCCGCGATTGCGGGGGGAATGGCGTCGGTCATGATCGGAGGATTTTTATTCAGGAAATCCTGGCTTGTTGAGGGAGATGAAGAAAAAGAATTATCACAAGTCTCCTATCCTGCGGGAGGACTGCCATTTGATATTGTGTCAGATGGTGCGGGAGAGCGTTGGTTGGCAGTGTTTCGGAATCATGAGGGAAGTTGTCACGTGATCGATTCTCGCACCGGTCGTCAACTCAGTCGCATCTCATCCGGTGGGAAGTATGTCCGTAGAGCTTGTCTCACTGAACAAGGAGACCGGGTGGTAGTCGGCTATCTTGATGGAACTTATCGTTGGTATGAGGCTCTCACTGGGAGACCGCTGTCGCCTTATCGAAATGCCCGTGATCCAGAGATTAAAGTGGTACGGGGAGTTTCCGATTTTGGTTGTGATCTCGTTCACCACTTCGGGGAGACTTTGGTGACAATGCCCGGCACATTCAGTGTCGGTTATCTGAGTCTTCGTCATGAAAATGGTAAGGAAAGAAGGCGCATTAAAAGCACACTCTATAGTCATGCCTTTTCTCCGGATCGACGTGTGGGTCTACTAGGAAGTCATCACGGAGATCTCACGTTAGTGAATCTGGAAGATGGGAGTTTGCCCAAAATTCTCAAAGGACATCGCGCGAGATTTTGGACAATCGTTTGTAGTCGTGATGGGCAGACCTTTGCCGCTGCTGATAAAAATAATATTGTCGGAGTATGGTGCAGGAGCGGAACTCAACTGGGAATGTTTCCGCATGATATGCAGTGCCGTGGAATTGCGCTTTCCCCGGATGGATCACTTCTAGCGACCGCTAGTGATGATGGATTTTCCCGTCTTTGGGAGATCTCTTCTGGAAAGGTGCTGTATGAGTTCGAGCATGCGGGAGTCATCAATGCGATCGATTTTTCTTCTGATGGTCAGCTGATTGCTACGGGGGGAGATGAGAAATTGGTGAGATTTTGGAATGTAGAAAAAAGAACTCTGAGCGCGTTAGTAGTGCCTGTGGAAGGAGCGATCGGTCTGTTAAGGTTCACGGAACGTACGAAAGTCATCGTGCTGACCAAGGTGCCAGCAGTGGAATATGTCCAAGCGCCTTTGGAGTAGGACTCCAAAAGATAAACATGCTGCTTTTATAAAACATGGGGTAAAATTTCCACCTTCAAGGCTGAGGCGGAAATTCCAGAGGCTCATCAATGCGTAGGAAGAGATTTCAAACGCAGTCCTTTTAAGGCGAAGAGGATTTTTAGACTACCGATGATGATAGCGCTTAGACTAGCCCAAGATGGAGCATAAGGAGCACCCCAAAGATGTGCTCCGACGAGGAACCAGATGAGGTATGAAAGGAGATGAAGTGGTTTCCAAAATTGCTTGAGGAGCCGCATGAGTGGAACGTATGAGGTGATCAGGAGGAGGGTGAAGATGATGGCGGCGGCGAGTCCCGCATTGAGCCAGGGTTCTTCAATCAGGAGAATTTGATTTCCCCTTAAAAAGGTGAAAAAGAGACCAAGGCTGTGAAAGAGGGTGAGCCAGGCCGCAGTGAGACCTGCCCATTTGCGGATTTTATTTTTCTGACGGTAGAGTGAGGCCTTTTTTTTGAGGAAAGGTGCGAGTGGGCTGATGATTTGGCTGAGGAAGAAAAAGAAAAGGGCTCCGTAGCCAGTCCAGCACGCAAAGAGGATTTCTTGCTCGACGGTGGTGGGAAACGGAAACGGAAAGGGCAGGCTCATAGGTGTTGGAGAAAGAGAATGAGAGCCTGAAGTTCCTGAGAGGACAGGTTTTTGGTGTCACCGTGTTGATTGCTAGAGTTATGGTTTTCGAAAATGTCGAGCAGGGTAGCGGCGCGGCCGTCGTGCAGGTAGGGCGCAGAAGAATGTAGCCCAATGAGTGAGGGGGTATCGAGGATGTCGCCGGTTGGTGAAGATTGGTTTGGGAAGAGTCTTTGAGCGGGAAGTGATGCGAGGTTGGTGTAAGCAGGTGTGGGGTGACAGGTGGCACATCCGGCTTTTTGGAAAATTTGAGCACCTTGTTTGAGGTCAAAGTTTGATTCTTTATGGACGAGGTTCGGGTGTGGCTGCTTGGGTTGAGCTTTGAGGTATTGGGCGAGGAGGTGCGCGTGTTTTTCTTCGTCGTGATGATGTTGGTATCCACGATAGAGTTCGGTAGCAACGTTGTGCAGGTCTTCTAATTGCGGGTAACTGGCATCGCGGAGGTAGGGGGCGGTGCCTGCGATGCCTTTGGCGGAGAGAGTGGCGACGGGTTGGTTCCCTCCAATGTCGTGGAAGGCGTAGTCGCTATCGCCGTGGAGGTGACAGGATTGGCAGGAGATGCCAGCGAGGGTGCTTTCGTGGAAGGCGATTTCTCCGAGGCGCCGATCTAGGATGAGGGGGCTTGGATCTGGTTCGAAAGGATCTGGGGCATTGAAGTCGAGGTGGGTGAGGAGTTGATTTTGGTGATCGAAGATTCCGATAGTGCCTTCGACTGGAGAGGCAACGAGCCATCGGTGGTCATTAAAGTGAGCGATGTCATGGGGCGCACTGATGAAGTGTTCGGCGGTTGGGATTTGGTTTTGGATTTGCCCATCTGAATCATACTGAAGGACTTCGTGGGTGCCGGAAAAGGTTGTTCGGATGGAGCCATTTTTGAGGAAGTCGATTCCCATGGGCATAATGCCTAGATCGTAGGATCCGGGGCTGATTTGGGAGCGGGTTCGACCTTCGGTGATCCATGGTTTGAGAAATTGCTGAGACTCTAGGTCGAAGCGGATGAGGGAATTGACGATGCGGTGGTTTCCTTGGGAGTCTTCGGAGGTGATATCGTCTATGGTAGAGCCGCCCCAGATCGTTTGGCCACTCGGAGAGACTTTGAGAAAAGTGAGAGGTCGAAGAAGGGGCTGATTTTTTGTGATATGCCATGTGTTCTCTTTTTTTTGCAGGATCCAAAGCTGGCGTCCTTGACGTGATGAGATGACGAGTTCGTGGGCAGACCTTCCGAAAGAAATCCATTCCGGTGGGGCTGGGAGGGGGATGTCTGTGATCTCTTTGGTTTGAGGATCGATGAGAATCGCGATGGGCGCAGGATTTTCTCCAATGGCGGCAAGCAATGAGTGGTCGGAGGAGATGGCGAGGTGATTGAGTCGAGCCGAAATCGGGGTTTTGTCTACGCAGATCCCAGAAGTTGAATTGATCCACCAGATGCCGTCACCGTATCGGTGCGAGACGGCGATGAGTTCTCCGAGGGAATCGGAGAAGACGGCGGTAGAGGGGCCGTTTCCGGTGGCGAAGGTGCGGTAGTCTCCTTCTGGAGAGATTAGGATGCCTTCATCAGTGGGAGCACTGGTAGCGAGAGCGAGGGTGCGGTCTTGATTGACGCTGAGATTTCGAGGACGGACTTGCGCCTGAACAAGGGCGAGGGTGAGTGTTTTTGAAGTATGGCTGGCTTTGAGGGTCAGCTGGGCAGTCTCTTGATCGAATAGGGGGTGGTTTTTCTCAAGGAAGAGATCAAAGTAAAATTGGTTGCTGCCGAGAGGTTTGGCTTCAAGGGTGGGACCGTTTTGGAAATGAACGGAGAGGGATTCGGTATTGAGGGCGCGGATGTGGTAGCGCTGGGGTCGATTCTCAAAGATGGTTTGAGGAAAGAGAGAAAGGCTTCCAGTGAGGTGGGAGAGGTCGGCGTGTCTTTGCTGGTGTGGGGCGAAATAGATTTCTTTGAGGTTGGCGAAGGTGGTGGGGATTTTGAGGAGGGGAAGAATGAGAAGGCCTAGCCAGAAGGGTCTGCATTGAGCGATGTGAAAGCCTAATTTTTTGAAAACGAGGAGGAGAACAATCGCGATGGGGAAGCAGACAATCAGAATGACTGGATTTGGCTGAGCACCGTATCCGGTCCACAAAGCCAAACCCAGTGAGAGAGTCGCGAGGATTGGGTGAGTCACTGTTCGAGTTGATTCGAGCTGACTCGGAGAAAAGTCTACCAAGTTGCTTTTCTTACTTTAGCAGTATTGGTTTTGTATTCACCAATCATTTTGGAGTCTTTATAGATGCGGACCCAAAGACCTTCGAGCCGATCAGCGGTCAGTTTGGTTTCGAATTCCATGGGAGATCCAGAGTGAAGGGACGAGATCTTTTCTTTTTGGAGTTTTGGAGTTTTTCCTTTTTGAAAGATTTTGTAATGAACTTCAGCATCAGAGATGACCTCTTCTGCAGAATGGTCGATGGAGACGAGGTATTGTTGCGCTCGATTTTCGATTTTGTGACCGTGGCCATCTCTGCCGGCGACTTTACCAGATTTCTTTTTGCTTTCGATTTTAAAGCCATAAGATTTATTATTTTCAGACCATTCTTTAATGTATGTCTGATCTTCTTTTGAGAGAGAAGAGATCTTGATGTTGAACGTTTTTTTATCCTTTCGTTCGATTTTGACAAATGAGTCAGTGGCGCTGATTATCTGCGCGATCATCTTTTTTCCGTCTTGGTTGGTGAAGACTTTGAAATCGGCAGAAACGTTTGAAGAAGACAGGAGAAAAGAACTTGCAACGATGATGGGTAAAATTTCTTTTAATTTTTTCATGACATAGAACTGTAATTCAACGCCAATCGTCTTCTCTAGAATAGATGTGATTTTTGAACAAATTTGACTAATTCAACAGAAGACGTCAGACCTGAAGCTCTGACCTGAAGCAGTGGCGCTTTAAACCCTTAGCCACTCTTAGCCCATTAGAATAGTCTACTGGACCGAACGCCACTGAGAGGGGGACGTGCTTGTGATTTCTCGGAAGTTTCTGCTGAAATGGCTTTGATCGGAAAAACCGCATTCGATCGCGATCGTAGCGAGAGAGAGATCGGTTTGTGATAACAACTCCATGGAAACCTCAACTCGATGGCGTTTGAGAAATCCGGAGATTGTGACTCCGGTATATTTTTTAAAAACCCGAGAAAGTTGAGAAGGGTGAATACGAAGTTTCTCTGCAAGAGTAGCTACCGTCGGTGGTTGTCGTAAATTGGATCGTAGAATTTCTACGACTTCCAGGACCATTTGTTTCGATTCGGTGCGATCATCCACCTCTCGATCGGACCGAATAATCTCACATAGAATTCCCCAAACTGCTGATTCGACAGCCACCTTTGATAAGTCGTCGGAACGTATCAGCTCGGTCCCAATCCGATGAAAGAGGTCGGTAATTAAGGTGCGCCTCATTTGGAGAGGCTTGGTTGGCAAGGGCAATCGTTCGAGTAAGGCGTCTGAAAATTCGATGCGGTAAGTTTGGCTCCCACCCAATTGAAAAGAGTTTGCGTGTTGTAAGTTTGGTGGTTTGTAAAGCAGCTGTCTTTCCTCAACTTCAAATTGCGTATCTCCGATTTGTTCCTCGTAAATGCCGGAAGTGACGTAATGAATGACACCGTATGAGTGGCTGTGTGCAGGTGAGATCAGCCCGTTCGCATGTTTCGTTGAAGAGACTAGAAATGAATTTGTTTGAAGCGAATTCGAATGAATGCCGTAAAAATTAAATTCCATACCGAGTAGTTTGCCTTTGGCAGAGTGTAGATTGGTAAAAAAGATGCAACTCTTCACTTGTGGGCGGAAAACTCTGTCAGCGAGGCATGATTTTAATGAGTTTTCGTGCAGGGGGGATACGTCTTGAGGTGGGCATGTTTTAGAGGAATACCTAACTTGAATCTAAAACACGTGAGGCCAATAATAAGCCGTGACAATTTCTAGATAATTCTAATAATGCGCTCTTAACCAACTTGTTAAGAATAATCAATATATGAATCGTATTTTACCTGTCTCATTGCTATTGCTAGGAGGGACTTTTACTGCTCAATCCGCTCTTACAGTAACGCTGCATCTCGGACCTAACAATTCTACCATTGTTTCTATTGTTGGTTCAGGAACAACAGCAGCAGTAGCATCTTCTGGTCTAGCTACAACAGGTCAAGAGCAATGGGGAAATCTTACGGGAAATCCTTTCGTTGAATTAGGTATTACGGAGAATGCTGATTTCACCTTTTCTACACCTATTTCAATTGCGCCGGGTGTGAATGCAACTGGCATTCAAGTTGATGACGATGGACTCGTATCGGGCAATCTCGATGGGACAGATGATTTCCGCCTCTTTCTCGATAATCCCTTGCCCACGAGCCAAGCTTATTCAGCGAATGGGGTATCAACATTGACGACTAATCTTCCATTTAGCACCGCTTTACGAACAGGGTCTTATTCCGATGACGCTGATGGAGGTTCGCTGTTTCTTCAAGGCTTTGGATTAGAGATTACTACAGTTCCAGCCCCAATCCCTGAACCGAGTTCGGCTTTGCTGTTATGCCTTGCTTCTATGGTGGCTCTATCGAGACGGCGATAGTGCTCCGAAAAACTTGAACTGGTGGATAGATCCGCTGGAGATTTTTTTGGAGCACTAGGCCCACCACTCAAGATGAGCCGCACTGACTCTGCACTAGGGAAACACAATACACATCGGGCGCGGTACTTCCACCCGCTGCTGAGCCGCCTTTAATAATCCAGTCTGTTGATCCACCAGAAATACTTCCACTTCGTTTGACCTCTGACCTGCCACCAAAAGGCAATTTCCAGATGGGGTCAGGTTAATATTTCTAGGAATTGACACCTCCGCGGGCACCGTCTGGAGA
>CALGLJ010000088.1 GCA_937930235.1 uncultured Verrucomicrobiales bacterium
TCGTGAGAGGATGAGATGGCGCTTCATGGCATTTGCCGCCCCGTCTGAATTTCCATCGATGATTTTATCGAGAATGTCCGCATGGGTTTCGATCACGCTATGATACCATTGACTGTCTCCTCGATTCGCCGTGGCGTACTCGATGGAGCGTTTCTCTAATCCGCTCAAGACGGTGGCAAAGAGGTTATTTTTAGAGCCTGCAGCAATGGCGAGGTGAAAAGCAATGTCTGCTGCGCAGAACCGATTTTGATCACCTTTGGATTCTTCCATTTTCTGCTGCGCAAGCTTCATGGTTTCGATGATTTTCTCCCCCGCATTATGAGCCGCGAGTCGCGCACATTCCGTCTCCAGAACGATGCGAAAATCCATGAGTTCTAAATAGGAATCTTCCGTCGTTAAAACGGAGTAGGTTTGCACCGCATCTGCGAGGTTCTCAAGGCTGGGATCAGCAATATATGAACCAGAGCCCTTCAAGGTCCGCAGGAGACCTCGACCACGCAATTGCTGAATCGCTTCCCGAATGACGGTCCGGCTGGAGTGAAAGCGTTCACATAACTTTTCTTCCGAGGGAAGCCGTTGACCAGGGGTGAGTTGACCATTGATAATTTCCTTTTCCAATTCCCCGACGATTTCTGAAGAGCGATGAGCCATAAATACCACTCAGAAGTAGCGTAATTGCTGTCTCAAACACAGTCCGAAGTTTATTTCTGGCGGGAATTCGCTTCACAAGGCGAGTCGATAGAAATTGAAAGACCCTCTCCGAAAGTAATATTTTTCCGAAAAGTGGTAACGATTTGCTTGATCCACTTCTTGCGAAGCAAAAAAAAAGAAATTTTTAAAGCAGGGCGACGGTATAACCTTCGACTCCCAATTTAAATATCTGTAATGAAATATCTTATAATCTCCGGATTAGCATCCCTCTGTCTCGCAACGGCTCAGGCTCGAACATGGACGAGTAAGAAGGGGACCACGGTGGAGGCGGAAATCGTCTCAGTTACGGGTGATCAAGTGACGATTAAAATGGATAAAGGAGGCCGCAAGATCACTTTTTCTAAAAATACTCTGAGCGTGGCTGATCAGGAATTTGTCGAAGATTGGGATCCACCTGCGGCTCAGAACTCGGCCTTGAATTTCGACGATCCCTGGCCGGTGAGAGTGGAGCTCACCGCACCTCCAGAGATTGAGGTCGTGGAGGAGAACCCGGATGAGAATCGCTTTGTCTATCATAGTGAGCATTATAAATTTGTCTGCGATGTCCGCTTGAATGTTTCCCTGGTGCGGAAATTTGCCCGTCTTTTTGAAGTGTCTTTCCAAGCGATGGTAGAATTACCGTTGAGCTTTACCAAGGCCCGGTCATTTGATTCGGATCAACGCTTACGCATTGAGCTTTTTGAAACGAAGGAGTCCTACGTGCGCAACGGAGGCCCTCCCTCGTCTGCCGGAGTTTACATGGGAGGGCGCAATGTGGTGATGGTCCCGCTGACCAGTCTCGGGGTCAGACCGCTCGGCTCGGGTTACATCATCGACCGAGATGTGAGTAATAAAACCTTGGTCCATGAATTAACTCACCAGCTGACAGATCACGCGTATTATGCTCATGGCGCACGTGGTTGGTTTACGGAAGGCTTAGCCGAATATGTGGCAACAAGTCCTTACAGTAGTTCTGGAAAAATCAACTTTAAGAGCAATATCAAAGCGATCAAAGAATACGCTACCGGCTTTTCCCGTAAATTTGGGAGCGGGCGGAATCTCGGAACGGAGATCAGCATGCCCGATCTTAAAAAATATATGCTCCAGCCCTATCGCGAGTTTACCGGTGGGCAGGCGAATTATAATTATGGCATGGGCTTGGTTCTATTTACCTGGTTCGCTCATATGGATGATAATGGATCAGGAAAGAACCTCATCGAGTTTATGAAAGCGATGCGAGCTGGCAAAAAAGGCGAAGAGCTTCTAGAGGTGATGAAAGCAGGCCGCTCTTGGGATGAACTCAAAGCAGATATCGCGAAGGGGTGGCGAAGCAAAGGAGTCAAAATCGAGTTTGGTAAGGGCGAATATTAATCAAAAAATGCGCACCGCATCATTCGAGCGCGTAGCGCAGCATCTGCTCGGACTCAGTCCATATCTCAGGGGCCTTTGATCCCAGTGCCACCGCGATGACACTGCGGCCATTGAGCCTACCAGATGAGACGAGACACTTTCCAGAGGCCCGCGTCGTGCCCGTCTTCATTCCCGTACAATAGGGGAGGCGGTGCAGGACTTCATTTGTATTGCGAATATCACGCGTTTTCCCTCCCGGATACTCAAAGGTATACTTTTTGATCTTCATACACTGTCTCAAGAAGGAAATTTGTAGCACGGCTTGTGATAAGATCCCCAGATCGCGAGCCGTGGAATATTGCCCTTCTTCAGTTAATCCGTGCGGATTCTTAAAATGCGAATTTCGCATACCGAGCGAGGCCGCGGTCCGGTTCATCATCGCGACAAATGCCTCTTCTGATCCTGCCACATCACGTGCTAGTGCTTTCGCGACATCATTTCCGCTCTTGACCAGGAGAGCCTTCACGAGAGCGGCTCGGGTATAGACCTCGCCCACTTTGAGATAGAGTTTGGAAGGTTCCACCAGCGTATCCTCTTTCGTGATTTCTACGGGATCATTCAGCGGGCCTGCCCGATAGACCACGAGCGCGGTGAGCATTTTCTGCGTGCTCGCCACCGCCCGTCGTTGATCGGCATTCTTTTGGAAAAGAACCCGCCCCGTCACAGCATCTAAAATGAGCGCACTCTCCGCGTAGACTTTTGGCTCCGGCCCGATGGGTAATGGCGGAAGAGCGGCTTGCGGGACGATCAGAACAGGCTCCGCTACCGGAGTGGAACCACCTGCCGTCGCAGGCGCAGGGGGCGCCGCAGGTGAGCAGGCGGAGAAGAAAGCTAAAATTGTCAGCAAGCCGTGCCGGAGGATATGCATGACGCCAGTGTCGCTCCACGGGCCGACCTGACAAGAGGATTTACCCCAGATATCCCGAGAGTGAATCTTCTAAAGGAGTATCCGCGATGACTTCTTTGAGAAATTTTACCGCTGTTGAGATATGCGGCTCATACCAATCATTGTCATGGTGATGTACGAGATTAGCAAAAGCTCCGAGGGCCTGCATCAGTCGTTGTGCGGCGCAATCATTTAAGATCGGCTCGATAGGGCGCTCCTCACAAGTCTCTTCCCAGAGGTCGAGCATCTTTTCGCGATCTTCTGCCGAGTGGTCCATATATGGATCATACAGCAGAGATGCGATGTCATACTCTTGACGACCCATCCGGAGCCCCTGGAAGTCGATCAGATAAGTTTTGCCCTCATGAATGAGGACATTCTGTGATTGGAAATCGCGATGGACCATATGCGGGGCCGTGGCTCCGAGACGTTTCGCTAGCCCGAGCAAGACGGGATCTTCTCTCAATTCGCTCGTATCTTTCCCAAGGTGAGTCTCAAGGAAATGGGTAAAGAAATACTCCTGCTCCCAGCGATACATTGGTTCATCAAAGGCCGGCTGGAGATCGAAATCCTTCGGCGGGCGCGTGTAAAGGAGCTTGTCCAGTTGTTCAAAAAGAGACCGATAGTGCGGCTCCCGCACCTCATAAGGTTCATCTTTTAAGGAATGGAGATCCACATCGCCGAGATCCTCCACCAGCGCGACATGCCGGCGGATGTTATCGTAGAGAACTTCCGGGATATTGAGCCCTGCACTCGTGAGAAATTGTGCCACCGGGAGGAAGTTCGCATTATCAGAGCGCTCCAGCGTATAGTGAACGCCGATGAAAGTTCCGTGGTCTTCCGGTTGAATCCGAATGATGGTTCTCCCCGACGCCCCCTTCACAATCGGCTCCATTAGCACCTTATGCGTCGGAGGTAAATCTAAGTGGGCGCGGACAGCAGTGAGTAAAGTATCAGCGGGCATCTTTCGGGATATCAAATGTGAGTCAAAGATCAGCATTCAGATGAATGCCAGAAACAGGGGAAGTGCTGTGGATGATACAATTTGTCAATCTTGCATCTTTTAAAACCTTCGTCCCAGGCCAGAGAATGGAATGTTTCACCACCGCACCTGCCTCCACCACGGCCTCCGCCCCGACCCAGCTATCGTCCACCTCTCCTGCGATTTGCGCCGAGGCGTGGACCTCCGGTGAGAGCGAAAAGCTAGCTTCCAGATAGGAGTCCCGCGTCCCGAGATCGAGCCACTGCGGAGTGCCCTTGACATGGTAAGCCCCGAGCTGATCTCGCCGAATCAACTCAAGAAATGCCTCAATCACCGAGATCTGAGTCTGCGCTGGGATCAGCTCCAGAATTTCAGCATCAATGCAATAGATCCCCGTGAATTGATGCGTCCCCGCATGACCATGCACCCGCCCCCGGAGATCAGTCACCTGATGACCATCCACCGCCAAATGCGGAGCCGGTCCATGATCTTGCACCGCCAGGGTGGTCACATTATTGGACCCCATGTGCCCTGTGATCAGGCGATCAAGCGGAAGGTCCGTGATGATATCTCCATTATAAACCAACACCGGATCACTTCCGATCCACTCTGAAATATTCTTAATCCCTCCTCCTGTTTCCAGAAGCTCCGGTTCATGGAAGAAGCTCAACTTCGCTCCTCGATACGTTTCTTCCGGAAATGCCTCCCCCCAGGCCTCCGGCAAATGATGAGTATTAATCGCAAAGTCCGTGATCCCGGCTGCCATGCAATGATCCATGACATGTGTGATCAAGGGACGATTAGCAAAAGGGATGAGAGGCTTTGGGAGCGTATGAGTCATCGGCTGTAGCCGCGTTCCCAAACCGGCCCCGAGGAGAAATGCTTTCCGCATGAGCGCAACCCTGCGCAGGAGATGGCTCGATGTGAAGCAGGAATCTTCGCGCCTACGGCTTGGCCAGCATGACGGAAATTTTCAACTTCTTCCGACGATCATATGCGTATTCCAATCGCTTGTTGTTCCCATCCCTCTCACGTCGGATGATCATTTGCATGGGCTGCTTCTCGGGCCAGAGCTTGAGGAGGTGAATGAAATGATTTCGTGAATGCGCGTGATGCATGGATTCATCTTCCAGCTTCCATATGACATCGCCAACCCGGAGCTCAGCTTGGTCTGCGGCGGCATTGACAATGATTTTCGAGAGCACGGGAAAAGAGGTCATTTGATCCCCTTGGTATTCCACGAACCATCCGACGGCAGCCCCCAGTCGGTTCTCTCCTTTGTCTTCCTTCGGATCAGCTTCGATTTCAGGCAAAATAATTTGCGCCGCTTTTGCCGCGTCTCCTTCGAGGCCTTCTTTCAAAAGCTCAATAAGGCGATGGTGTTTTCGTAAGACGAGCTTCACCAATTGCTTGCGTTCATCACCCGAGAGCGCTTGAGAGGTAAGCGCTTTAGTCAACACCGGAGCGAAGTCATCTGCGAGTGCGAGACTGCTGAGAATGAATAAAAATAGAAAGGATTTCATAAGTGAGAAGGCTTTAGAAACCACCATGGGCTTCTGGGAATTTTTCCGTAGGTTCGAAGTGATAATGTTCTGAAATATCTCCCGCTTTTTGTAAGGCCTTAAAGGCGGCCTCTCGCCACTTGTCGCCGTGGGGGAACTCCTCATCGCGTAGCTTTCTCGCTTGGGCCTTTTGCTCGGCTGTGAGTTTCTTTAGGAGTTCATTTTTGATTCGTTCAGCACGCTGTTTCTTTCGATCCCCCCATGCCAGTTTCTCCAGCAAATACGTCGCGGCAAGCGCCTTTGCCGGGTCAGTAATTTCATCATCTCGTTTTAGGAAATCAACCATCCAGGACACGGCATGATGGCATTCCGCATGCAGGATGAGGTGATTCATCCCTCGTTCGTAATCTGCTCGCACCTCATCCGTCATGGGGAGCTTCTTTTCGCGACTTACCGCGAAATAATGCTTACAGAGTGCAATCGCTAGTCGATGACTGGCATTACATTCGGAAGGGCCATTTTTCCGGAAAACATCTCGGAGAATGGCTCGTCCTTTGGCTTGTCTTTCCGGATTATAAGTTTCTTGGCGTAGCAGGAGGGCGCTTCCGTAAGCTCGGGCCACCGTATCATCTGCATGCAGTCCGGTGAGATAGGCGATCTCTGCTGCCTTTCGCTGAGAATAAGAACCCATCGTAATTGCGGTAATGCCAGACCGTTGGTCTTCCTTCTTACTGGTAAAGAAATCCATCACGGTGCGGTGACTCCATGGTCCCAGGCGACTATTCTCGATCAGCGCAGGCAGCGTTTTATGGAATTCTCCCTTCGTGACATCTCGGTAATGTATGAGGTAATCAGAATAAGCATGATTTAAGCGACCCGCTTCCCGCAGGATCTTTTCAGACTCTGCATAATGTTCTTCCGTCATGAATGATCTCATTTTTCGGAAATGACTCGAATGAAATGCATGAAAGCGAAAGATGTATTCGGCCACTCTGCGGCGACGGTATTTTTGGAGCAGTGTTTTGTAAATTTCCGCACTCTCTTCCAGATCGATTTCTCCGGTTTCTCCCGTACGAAGATAATTTGCGAGATTCGCTTTGGCATTAAGCGAGCCTGATTCTGCCGCTGCTTGAACTTTCGCTGCGCCCTCTTCCACATTCTTATCAAATCGATTGTCTCCGACCACTTGATAAATTCCTGCCAGTCTCAGGCTTTCGGGGTGGGGATGGTTGGCCAAGGTGTCCTGCAGAATGTTCAATCCCATTTTAGCATCAATTTCAGAACCCCACCCTTGGAAGGCGCAGGTCGCGAGCATGTATTTTCCCAGAGCTGAACCTTTCTCCGCTGAGACCTTTGCGGCACGATAGATTTTTTGCTTATCGAATTTTATGTTCGAGATCGTTTCTGCTGAACAAAAAGCCCACTCCGCCAGAGCATCCGCATGAAAATTTTTGACGCCAAAGTTAAGCTTCTCCTGCTCCCATGGCTTCCCATTCCACCCACCATCAGGAATCGCATGAGCGACTACGACTGTGATGCACCACAAAGTGATTGTTCTCATTGTATTCACTTCCGAGATATATCAAGCTGTCATCGGAACTCAAGCGAATGAAATGGATATGGATACTCATTGTTCTCCTCAGTCAATGGACTGTGGCGAATGAAAAATTACCAAAAAACCTGATTCAAAATCTCAGTTCCCGAGATTTTGAAACTCGCTCCCAGGCAGTCACCAAGCTCACTCAATGGGCCAAAGAAAATAGCAGTGTCGCTTTACGTGAACTCCCGCTTCTGCTCAAAAACGAACCACATCCCGAAACCTCAGCTCGCATCATGGCCGTCCTCCAAGTCGCATATCTGGGGCAGGGCAAAGGGTTTTTAGGTGTGGGATTTTCCATCAAATCAGCCCTGGAATTTGAAAATAAAAAAATCGATGGCCTCTTCCTCACCGATGTCACCCCTGGTGCCGCTGCTGATAAAGCGGGTCTGAAACGGAAAGACATCATCATTGCTCTCGATGGTCACCCATTCCCTCTGGGCACCCAACGAATGGATGTGATCCGCAGAGTAGGGACTTTGGAACCGGACAAAAAATACAAAGTCACCATCCTTCGTGATCAGAAAAAATTAAGAATCTCCATCAGGCCAGGAAAGCGTCCCGATCGCCTGAATAATGAAGCGCTCAAACAAGAAGAATTTCGAAATTGGCTCGCCGACAGACTGCAATAAATTCTTCAGGGCATCTCCGGAAACCTGCTTTCGATCGCAAAATGGCTTCTGATTTTTTCAGAAATGAAGTTTTCGGAGATATCCTTTAACAAAACTTCACCCTTGTCTCGTTATCAACTTGCACAATAGTTGCCCCATCATGCCTGACGATCCCAAGGAGCCAAAAGATCCCAAACAACCCGGAGGGATGCCCGATCCCGAAGAAATTCGTAAAACCCTCGAATCCATGTTCGGACAATTCGGAGGGAGTAAATTCACCATGCCCGGTGCCACCTCCTCCGCCTTCACCAGCGAATCTGAAACTCCCCCCGCTCCGGAAACCTCCCCCATCGAAGAAAAAATTCTCGAATTCAACTACCTCCCGCGTGATATCAAAGCGCACCTCGACCGCTACGTCATTCGCCAGGATGAAGCCAAGAAAGCCCTCGCCATCGCCGTCTGTGACCACTACAACCACGTGAAAGCGCTCAAAGCGCATGACGAAGACAGCGAACGCCTCGAGCTGCAAAAACAAAACGTCATCGTCGTCGGTCCCACCGGCGTTGGGAAAACCTACCTCGTCAAACACATCGCCGAACTCATCGGCGTTCCCTTTGTCAAAGCCGACGCCACCAAATTCTCCGAAACCGGATACGTCGGCGGAGATGTCGATGACCTCGTCCGCGAACTCGTCCAAAAAGCCAATGGCGACGTCTCCCTCGCCGAATACGGCATCATCTACATTGATGAAGTCGATAAACTCGCAGCCAAAGGCGGCATGATCGGGCGCGACGTCTCCGGCCGCGGCGTCCAAACCACCCTCCTCAAACTCATGGAGGAGACCGAAGTCCCCCTGCGCAACCCCAGCGACATGCGTGGCCAGATGATGGCCATGATGGACATGCAGAACGGGAAAAAAGAAAAAGACAACATCAACACCCGCCACATCCTCTTCATTGTCAGCGGTGCCTTCTCCGGCCTCGAAAAAATCGTCCAAAAACGCTCCCAAGCCTCTCAAATCGGCTTCTCTGCCGAAACCTCTGACCCCGCCATGGACGGCGCCCTCTTCCAGCAAGTCACCACCCAAGACTTCATCGACTTCGGCTTCGAAGCTGAATTCATCGGCCGCCTCCCCATCCGTGTCGTCTGTGAACAGCTCGAAGCCGACGACCTCGAAGCCATCCTCAAATACTCCGAAGGCTCCCTCCTGCGCCAGTATGAAAAAGAATTCGAAGCATACGGCATTGATATTAAATTCAAAGACGATGGCATCAAACGCATCGCCGAAATGGCAGCCGAAGAAAAAACCGGCGCCCGCGGCCTCATGACCGCCGGCGAACGCATCCTCCGTGACTTTAAATACGAACTCCCCGGCACCTCCGTCGCCGAACTCATCGTCGATAAGGACCTCATCGACAATCGCGAAACCCACCTCGCCGGCTACCAGGAACTCGGCCAAGAACTCGTCGTCGAGAAAGCGCGCCAAGAAGTCGAAGCCTTCATCGCGGAATTCAAAGACAAACACGGCGTAGTCATTAAGCTTGAAAATGAAGCCGTCGCCCTCCTCGTTAAAACCGCCAGCGACCAAGCCCGCAGCGTCCTCCAAGTCGCTCGCCAACTCTTCCGTGACTACCAATTCGGCCTCAAGCTCATTCAGAAAAACACCGGCCAAGCCGCCTTCCTCCTCACCGAATCCGCCGTCCAAAATCCCGATAAATTCCTCAGCGAACTCGTCGTCAAATCCTACAAGGACCAAGTCTAGCCCCTCCGATAGCACCTCCGTCCGGCGAGTAGGCACCCCCTGAGCCCCGTCACTTCTGCGCGCCTCTGCAAAAGCACGCCCTCTCGTCTCTGAGCCCACCTTGGAGCAACTCCATCCGTGCGCCCCCTTGTTTCCTCAGCGAACCTCAACCTTCCTCACCGCTGATCTCGC
>CALGLJ010000089.1 GCA_937930235.1 uncultured Verrucomicrobiales bacterium
GATGTCATCGTCCGTCATGGCGCGATCATGATGTTGGCAAAAGCCGGTGATCCTTCCGAATTAGCGAAGTTTACTGATCATGATTCGGCCTCGGTACGTCGCGGGGTCGTAGTGGCTCTCCGACGTATGAAATCGAAACACATCGCTGCATTCTTCGACGACCAAGATCGCCTTGTGCGACAGGAAGCCATTCGCGGAGCATACGATGAAGACATTCGGGAAACATTTCCGGCCCTTTCCTCAATCGCGCATCGCATTGCTAAAAATGTGACAGAGGAAATGAAATATCATCCTTTGACCGCTCGGCGTGTCATTCATGCCGCATGGACCCTAGGGCGCGCCCAGGATCTAGATGTCATCACTCAGATCATTAATGATAGCGCAGTCGATTTTCGCGTCCGTCGTGATGGCATCATTGCCTTGTTAGATTGGAACAAGCCCCCAGTGGCAGATCCAGTGACTGCTTTTGTTAGGGTGCTTCCGAAAGATCGCATCAAATTCCAAGGAAAAGACCTTTTGGAAAAACTGAAACCTCTCTACGAAGGCGCGCCTGATGATCGGCCTGCGGCCCGTCTTCTTCCTTGGGCATTGAAATTGATTTGGCGGGAAAGCCTGCCTCTTTCTCCTGAAATTTTACAGGACTATGTGGAAGCGGGGTGGGTGAGGGACATCGCCCGAGTGGAAGCGCTGAAAGTCCTTTCTCATCGCCGTACAGATCAAAGTGCTTGGAGAGAGCTGTTAAAGAAATTAACGACTGATCAGAATGAAAAAGTACGGAGTAAAGCGCGAGAATTCATGATTCGGCTTGATCCCGAAGGATCGATTCATCTGCTGGAAGAGATCCTGACCAGTAAGAAAACTTCCCTCGTAGAGAAGCAGTTGACTCTAAAAACTCTCATCAAACTTAAAACTCCCAAGATTCAGAAAATCATGGAAGAGCAAATGACTCATGTGATTGAGAAAACGGTGGAACCAGGGCTTGCTCTTGACATCGTACTCGGAGCTGAAGCTCTCGGATTAGATTTGGTAGAAAAATTCCGCGCACAACTTCCTCAAGCTGATCCCTTGGCCGAATGGAAAGTCTTGAGTGAAAAAGGAGGGAGTATCAAACGCGGGAAAGAGCTCTATTACGGACATGCCACGGCCCAGTGTCAGCGCTGTCACATGATGAATGGAGTCGGTGGGGATGTTGGCCCTGAATTGGCTGCGATTGGGAAGGAGTATGATGAATCCTATCTGCTCCGCGCACTCATCACGCCGAATAGTGAAGTAGCCGCAGGCTATGGTCTGGGGACGATCACGTTGAAGGACGGCACCGTGATCAGTGGAACCATCCTACCCGATAAGAAGAATGGAGACGCTCGTATTAAAATCGGTCAGGAAATTAAGACCTTTAAAAAATCAGATATTCTCAATCGAACGACTCCAATGTCAGCCATGCCTTCCATGGCTGGAATTTTGACAAAGTCCGAAGCACGGGATATTGTGGCTTACCTTCGTTCTTGTAAGGTGGACCGAACAGATGAAGGGCATAAGTGAGCGATCTTTGACTAAAAAAAACGAAAGGAGAGATTGCTATCTGACCGGTCTTGGCACAGTGATCAATCCCTCAACATCATTTGAGAAATTTATGAAACTAAAATACATCGTGCTCGCGCTCTGCGCTGGCCAACTCGGCCTGGCCCAAGCTCAGGAGACAGCAGTAAAGGAAGCTCCTGCCAAAGAAGCTAAAAAAGAAGAAGCGACCCCGGCCTTTGAAGCAAAGACTCCGCTTGAAAAAAGCGCACTCACCGTGATGAAGGTGATTGCAGATTTCCCAACTGTTCTGGGAGAGATCAAAGATGAGGCCAGTGCCGATATGGCAAAAGGGAAGCTTGATGACATCATCAAGAAACTCAGCGCCGAAGCAGAGCTCATCAAGAAGCAACCCGTGCCAGATAATGCAACTCGTAAGGCCCTCTCTGAGAAGCTGAAGCCATATCAGCAAAAGATGGAAAAAGAAATGCAAGCCTCCATGATGAATCTCATGTCGATGCCACCGGAACTCGGTCCCAAGATCCAAGAAATCATGATGAACTTCGGCCCTCAGATGCAAAGCATCGGAGCGACGATGGAGAAATACTTCGAACCTGATCCGGTCGCTGCTAAGCCTCCTGTTCCAGAGGAGAAGAAGTAATTCTTAATTTTCAAAAAGCCCGCCGAAAAATCGGCGGGTTTTTTATGTGCCGGCTCCAAGCCTTTCCTGAATCGCGAGACCTGCGAGACGCCCGGTGGTCCAAGCTGCTTGGAAATTAAATCCGCCGGTGATCCCATCAATATCTAAGATTTCTCCCGCAAAAAAGAGATCAGCTTGATGTTTGCTCTCCATCGTTTTGAGATGGACGTCCTTGAGAGGAACCCCTCCACAAGTGACGAATTCATCTTTGTTGATAGATTTTCCTTCAACTTGAAATTTTGCCGCCGTGATATTTTCTAACAAGCGATTTGTTTGAGCTTTCGTGAGTTTAGCCCAGGTGTCGTCATTGGTAATATGAGACTGTTCGCAAAGTCGTTGCCAGAGTCGGCGAGTCATTCCTTCAAAAGGGCAGTAGTTATTGAAGATTTTACGGGCGCCATGATGCATTCGCTCTTTGTTGAATACGGTACGTACTTGATCTGAGTTCAGATTTCCCAGCCAATTGACCTGGAGTGTAAAGTGATAATTATTTTCGGCGAGTTCACGAGCTCCCCAAGCTGAAAGCTTAAGAATGGCAGGTCCGCTCAATCCCCAATGCGTAATCAACATGGGGCCGGAAGAGCTGAGCTTTCCTACCTGAATCGTCGCGTGAGGAACAGACACTCCTGGTAAATCGGTGAGACGGGGGTCGTCAATTTTGAAAGTAAAGAGAGAGGGGATTGCGGGGAGGAGAGAATGTTCGAGCTCTTCTGCGGGAATCCGTGCGTGCTTCATTCTCGTGCCTCCGGTCGCTACGAGAATGGCATCGGCTTTGATCGTCTCGTGGGTAGACGTATCAATTTCAAAGCCATGATCTTTCTGTGACCGGATAGCCGTCACGCCGCAATGAGTGCGCCAGCGGATATTTCCTAAATGAGCAGCTTGGGTTAAAGCATCGATGATCGTTTGTGAATCGTCTGTCACCGGAAACATGCGTCCATCGGATTCGGTCTTCAAGGTCACCCCATGTTTCTTAAACCAAGCGATGGTGTCCTCCACGCTCCAGCGATGGAAAGGCCCGATCAAGCTACGGTGGCCACGTGGGTAGAACTCGGTGAGCTTCTTCGCATCGAGGCAATCATGGGTGACATTACAGCGTCCCCCTCCAGAAATACGAACCTTGGTGAGAACCTCCGGTCCTTTTTCGAGAATGAGGATCTCATCAAGGCCCTGTTCTGCGGCGGTGATTGCTCCGAAAAATCCCGCGGCTCCTCCTCCGATCACGACTAGCTTTGGCACGGGCACAAGGTGGCGGGTTTCCTTTCACAATACCATCTCCGTCTTTCGTTCGGTTTTTCTCAGACATTTAATAGAGAAAATCTTCTCATTCCGTGATTGGTTTCTTTTTTTCTCTTCGTAAAACTAACGACAGATTCATGAAATACCTTCAACTCGGACTTCTTTTTTCCTCGATTATCGCTTTTGCCTCGGCTGATGAAACCGTTCATTCTCCCGACGGTAAGATTTCAGTGACCCTTTCGCTCAAAGAGAGCCTTCCTCACTGGGCCGTCACCGTCGATGGTCAAGCAATTCTCAATCCTGGAGCCATCAAAATTTTTTCCGGAGAAAAACCAGAAAAGCATTACCAGTTTGAAACTCAAAATTTTTCCCTGAAAAAATTCAATGAAACGTGGAAACCAACTTGGGGCCAGTTTTCCTCCGTGAAGAATCAATATCATGAAATTTCATGGAATTTAAAAGGATCCAAAGCCAAGGACACCATGATCCATGTCCGAGTTTACGATGAAGGAGTGGCTCTTCGCTACACCGTGGCCGATCCCAAGACTAAAATTGGCGAGAGCACCGCATTTCATTTTACCAACGAAGGAACTCTCTGGTCTGCCAATGGAGAAAGGCGCAATCACGGACCGATAAAGTTTTCTGCTTGGCACAAGAAAAGACAATTACGCATGCCTATGACGGCCAAGATGGAGAATGGCCTTCACCTCGCGGTCCTCGAGGCAGGGATTTATCATCAATATCCATTCAACCTGCGTCGCACGGGAACGAACTCTTTCGAGACGGTTCCCCAGATGACTCAATGGCCTGAAAAAAAGGCAGAATCGGCTTGGCGAGTCCTCTCCATCGGCCGTCAAGCCGGAGATCTCATTGAATCTAATCTCATTTGGAATCTCAACCCTGCGAATAAGATCAAAGATACCTCATGGATTAAGCCTGGTTATACCCTCTGGGACTGGCGTTCTTGGGGAGCCACAGCTCCGGATGGTTTTCAATATGACCTCGATATGGTTTCTTGGCGTCGCTTTGTCGACTTTGCGGCTCAGCACGACAACGTGCGTTATCTGATGCTGGATGCGAATTGGTATGGACCAGAGTTCGATCCTAAAATGGACCCTACAAAATCGCGAGACCATCTTCTGGAGCAGCTCGAAAATGGGCATATTAGACGCAAACCTGCTCCGGCAGATTGGAAGGAACCCATTGATGTTCCTGGCCTCATTCAATACGCAAATAGCAAGGGGGTTGGGATCATCCTCTACATCAACGAGAAAGCCCGAGTGAACTATGACTTTGATAAAACACTCGAGACATACGCCAAGTGGGGTGCGGCTGGAATTAAGTATGGATTTATGAGAATCAAGGGAGATCGCAAAGTGCAGGAAACTCGTAAAATCGTTGAAACTTGTGCCAAACATAAGCTCCTTGTCGATTTCCATGATGGACCGATTCAAGGATCCGGAGACGAACGCACTTGGCCCAACTATATTACTCGTGAATTTTGCCACGCGCAGTCTGATGCCAAAAGGTCCTTTGATCCCGATCACTTTGTCACCACCGTATTCGTGAATGGTCTCACCGGATCTCTCGACATGGCAAATGGCCTCTATGCTATCAAAGGAGCTGCCGAAGTGCGCCCTCGCATTTTTCAAAAAGTGGAAACGACCGTCGTTGCGGAAACGGCTCGCACTTTGATCAGCTACGCTGCTCTTGCCATCCTCCCTGATATTCCCGAGGCCTATGAGGCCAAAGCGGATCTCTTCAAATTTATTACAACCATGCCCATGACTTGGGATGAATCTCGCGTCCTTACCGGAGAAATCGGGAAACACATCTCAGTCGCTCGTCGAGCTGGAGAGAAGTGGTGGATTGGCTCGGTGAAAGATTCCAAAGGGGGGCAGCTCACGCTCGACTTCTCCTTCCTTCCTGAAGGAACGACCTGGAAAGCGACTCTCTACGAGGATACACCTCACACTCACTACCAGACAAATCCAGAAGCATACCTCATTAGAAAATCTGAAATCAAGGCAGGTGAGAAACTGACCATCACCATCGCTCCAGGTGGAGGTCATTGCATCTCTTTAGAGAAAAAATAAGAGAGGCACCGCCCGTTGAAAGCAATCAAGGGGGAAATGTTTCAAATGAAAACTGATGCGTAATCGATTTTCAATCAATTGATTATTGAGGTTTTGCTCTTGGACTTCATGAGATAATTTTTTAATAAATGAAATTACGGGAATAAGTTCCGACAAAAATTCCTCTTAGTTTCATAAATCAACAGAAACATATGGATGAATTTCAAGAACTCGTAGATGCCCATTATCAAGGGCTATACCGTTTTGGTTTCTCACTGGCTAAGGATCCTGATCGCGCCGCTGATCTGGTGCAGCAGACATTCTGCATCTGGGCTGAGAAGGGTCATCAGCTCAAGGATCGGTCCAAAGCCAAGACTTGGCTGTTTACGACCCTCTATCGTGAGCACCTCGGTAATGCTCGTCGTTCTCAGCGTTATCCTGAGCGTGAGCTTGGAGATGCTGAGCATGAGATTCCAGGAACTGAAGATGGAGCAGATCGCAAAATGGACGCTCAGCGCGCCATTGATCTCCTCTCTAAGTTAGACGAAAATTTCCGCGCTCCCCTGACGCTCTTTTACCTTCAACAGCATAGCTACAAGGAAATTGCAGAGATTCTCAACGTGCCTATTGGAACCGTCATGTCACGGATCTCTCGTGGCAAAGAACAACTTCGTAAAAAAATGACCGCAGAGCCCTCTAGCGCCCCTCAGCGTATCGTAGAATTCCAACCGGAGGTCATCAGACAGAACAATGGATAAAGAAAAAGCAAAATTTATACTTCAAAGTTTCCGCCCGGATGGAGCTGACGCAGCCGATCCAGACTTTGCTGAAGCTCTCGAATTAGCCGCCGCTGATCGTGAACTTGGGGAATGGCTGGCGCATGAACGTGCTAAAGATGCCGCTTTTGCTGCCGCTCTCAGTGGTGTCGCAATTCCTGATAATTTACGCTCCGCGATTCTGAATGTCCTCCAGTCCCTCGACGAGGTATCTATTGAAGAAACTAGCTTCGATGCAGAATTCATTGGTGCCTTAGCCTCAGTCACTCCGCCACCAGGCCTTCGTGATCAAATCCTGAATGCAATGGATGTGGAACAAAAAGTGGTGCGCCCATCTAAGACTTGGGGTTGGCGTAAGATTTCCTCAATGAGTGCCGCCGCTGCCGCCGTCGTATTGGGTCTTTTCTTGACCTTTGGGACGGGTGGAAATGTTGTCGCCTCAGATTCTTTAGCTGAAGTTCACGACTCCGCTATTTCAATGCTTTCTGCTCCTCTGTTCTCCCTTGATTTGAAAGAGCAGCGTCAGGCTAAGCTCTACGAATGGCTCCAGAGTGAAGAGCTTCCCGCTCCACACGAACTCCCTCGCGGACTCAGAGAGCTAGATGGCGTAGGCTGTAAATACCTTAACATCGGTGAAGATCCTAATGCGAAAGGTTCCCTAATCTGTTTCCGTAAAAATGACGACACCATCGTCCACCTCGTCATCATGAGGAAGGAAAACCTCGCGGCAGACGTATCAACGACCCTTGCAGATGCAGGTGAGTCCTGCGCTAAAAAAGATGGTGGCGAATGGGCCGTCACTCAGTGGTCTGATGCAGAACACGCTTTCTTCCTGCTTGGTAAAATGGAGCCCACCGAGCTCGCTGCTCTATTTTAAATAGCAACTTCGAAAATCCGATTTTTCCCATATAGCAAGACAACGAAAAAAAAGGCTTCGCTGAAAAGCGAAGCCTTTTTTTGTCTCTCCGTCAGGAAGTCTGACCGAAGTGAGTTCTCGGGGATAAGCGCCTATGAGTTAGCGATGAAAAATCGCTCTCTACCAAAGGTTGATTCTCGTTCCCTATTATGAATAACGGACCAGATGAGCTGCACTTCCTTCTGACTCATTCTCCAACGCAATTTGCACCTTGACGGAGTGCCATAAATTCAATTTATAACCTATTAGTTCGATGGGAGATACAATTTTCAAAATCACCTCAATATCACTCCTCGCAAGTGTTATTTTTGCATACTTCAAACTGAAAGACACGGCGGGTGAAGAGTCAGCACAGGGCCAATCGGCCCAAAGCTTTCCAACAAAACACCGCCGCGCGGCTGGTTCCCAAGAGGGCTTATTTGATTTCAGGAGGAGTCTCCTCGGGTTACCAACTGCACAGGCAAAATTTAAAGACTGGGCTCTATCGGCTTCACAATACGAGATTGCTATCCAGAGTCACTCGATCGTCGAAGCCTACAGACTTGATCCCGATGGGCAGTATCCCATGGCTGCGAAATTATTTCACTCCATGGCGGAACAAGATCCACTCCGAGTTCTCTGGATGTTGGAACACATTACGGACCTCCCTCATGTTTCCGGCCTTGAGAAGGAAATTTTGTCGAACTGGGTTGACCGAGATTTGCCAGCGGTGATGAAGCAAGTCCACCGCCCTAAAGGGGTCGATCAAAGCCATTTTTTATCTTTGATCACTTCGCTCGCCCAGAATGAGAGAAAGGAGCTCCTTCCTCAACTTTTGGAAATTGGAGATCACCTCATCGTCGAAAAAGATGCCACCTCAGAGAATTCGGAAGCTCGCCTCCAGTGGTCGATTTTTATCGATTCACTCGCTCGGAATACGCAACCAGAAACACTAGAAGCTGTGGCCGAATATGTAGCCAAGCACAGTCAAGACACCTCATCGGTCCAGGCCCTGGCGAATCTCGTGCCACCGTTTATTGAATCATCTCCAAGCGAGACCTTTCAATGGCTCCGAGCACTGGATATTGGCGATCAAAATCGTGCGGAACTCTATTCAAGAGCCATGTTGACCCTTGTCGAGAAGCACCCCGAAGAAGCCACTAAGCTCTTAGATCGAGAAAATTTTCTCAAAGAACACTATCAAGAAGACCCCAAAGAACCCAACTCACCGGGACGGGCAGCGTATGATATGGTGCTGCAAACCTTCATTTATGAGACGATGCACCATGATCCTCAAGTCGCAGTTGAAAATACCAATTTGTTTTTTGATCCATCCTCTCGTGAGCATATGAAAAACGAAATTGAAAACATGGTTCTCTCCCAAACTCGCGGCTCGGAATAATTTTTTAACTCATTAACGTATGAAAAATTTAAGCTTAAGTCTCGCGATGTGTGTCGCGGCGGTGATCATCTTTCTCTTTGCTTTAAAAGGACGCTCTGGCTCGCCTGAATCAGCCTCCACTTCATCTCTCAATCAGGAGGGTACTTCTGCCGTGGATCAGAAAGATTCAAATTCAAGCAGGAGAAATTCTTCTTCGGGAGATGGTGATGAAGAAGAGGAGAAAGAGCTCATTGAGTGGACTCTTGAAGCAAAGCCGTTTCCTATCGCCCACCAGACCGAGCAGTTTTCTTGGGCCGATGCCGATGGTCTTGACCCTACCGTCGTGCGCCAGCTCACCCGCTACCCCGAACACGAAGAAGTGCTCCTTGAACAAAGGGTGATTACCAAACGTCGGCAACTCGTCTATCTCCCAAGTGATTTTACTGAAACGACAGATAAACTTTACCGTGGAGAGCTGCTTGAGGTCACGATCCCAGGCTTTGATGGAGAAGAATTTATTGTCAAACTCGACGAAGCCGTCGAACCGGAAATCTACGAAGATGACCCTACAGTCATGGGCACCTTTACCGGATCCATCTTTCGAAAAGATGGTACCCCCTTAGGGGTCTCTGCGAGTGCAGCAATCGTTGATGGTCACTGGTCACTGGGTTTCGACTATAATGGAGGCCGTTACGTCTATGAAAACCGAGGTGATTTCAATGATGAATGGATCATCAGCGAGTTGGAAGTAGCCAAAATCGACGATTTTATTTCAGGTAAGTTATAATGGGGAATGAAAATTCATCCGCGATAACTTCCTCCCCCCAAAAAACAACATGCAAATAAACACAATGAACAAAAACACTATAAATATAAAAAGGTGGGCTCTCAAAGCCTCTGTGATCCTTTGTCTTGCAGGAGGTAATGCAAATGCCGTCACGATTGAAACGGGCATTCTTTACTCAGATCCCGCTGCTAGACAGGCAGGAGGAGCGAGAGCCCTGAAAGCGACTCTTGGGCGCTACTGGAGACATGCACGTGCAGCTTGCCGACGCTCCGGTACCTCAGTTACTCTGAGGAATCGTTATCACAATCGCACCAGATACAGCAAACCAACTAACGAAAACATCATTAGAACAATCCTAAGTGTCCGTTTTTCTTCTCGTGACACTGGGCCAATCTCTGACCTGAGAAGGCAGTTCGAAAGGCGTAAGGTAGATATGGTCGCAATCGCCTTAGCAGCAACCAGAGAAGATCCACAGTCTGGAGTATCATACGAAGGGCGCCCTTATGTTCTGATCAATACTCGTGTCATTAATCTCATCCCAATGATTTTGGCTCACGAGTGGGGTCACAGTATGCTCGCTAGGCATGATCAAGCCTTTCGTCGCGGAAGCAGATCAACTGTCATGAGCGGTGGTCAAATTCGGTTCTACAGCCATGCCACGATCAAAGAGAGAGGTGAGCGGATTGGTGACAACCGTCGATA
>CALGLJ010000090.1 GCA_937930235.1 uncultured Verrucomicrobiales bacterium
GCTCAACTGCGTCACTGCTGCTCGGCTTGCTCCTAAGAGGGGGACGATGCGATACCATAATGCGTATCCAAGCCCCGAGGTCACTCCGCCTGAGATGATTGCGAGAAGAATCCCGAGGCCCGTCCACTGCATGTCGCTCAGCAGCAGCAGCGGTGTCAGAGCAGGTAAGCAAAATAAAAAATTAGAGGCGGTCGCCGCTAGCGGAAGGGTCTCCTTTCGCGCTAGGAGGGAATAAACGCCCCACCCAAAACCCGCAGCACTCATGAGCATGATCCCAGAGAGAGGGAGAGCAACGTCACCGGCAGGCCAAATTAATACCGCCAATCCAATCAAGGCGAGACCCGCTCCGGTGAGGCGAAGTTTCCCGACCCATTCACCCGAAATGACAGCCGAGCTAAACATCGTGACTTGGGTTATACCGAAAAGAATGAGAGCTCCGACTCCTGAGTTGAGAGTGGTGTAGGCGAGCGAAAATCCTGCCATATAGAGGGTCAGAGCGAGAGCGCCTCCTGTTTTTAGGCGAAATGAACGCTTTGGCCCGAAACCGTTTTTGATGGCCACGAGTAGCGTGAGCACCGTCGCGCCTGCGGCCACTCTCACCCATGCGAAGACGATAGCATCAGTCCCAAGCTGCGATACTCCGAGACGATTGAGTAATGAATTGGCGGCAAAGGCAGTCATCGCCAGAGCGCAGAGAAAGATGAGAGGCATAGGCTGATGTCGAAAGCGAGGCGGTGATCCAATGGAATGTGGGGCACAAATGAATCATGATGATGGGGGATTTTAAATGCGAATCATCTTGGAGTTAGACTACTCTTGCTTTTCTAGGCTGACATTCCTAGGGTCTCCCCAGCAAATGAGTCTAGCTCTCGATGAATCAGAAATCACAGAGGCCGTAACGAGTCTTGCTGATCAGATTTTTAAAAAGACGCATGAAGGGCAAGTGGATCTTGTCGGAATTCGGAGCCGAGGCGATGAAGTCGCGGAACGCGTGCGGGACTTACTTTCGGAAAAAGGAGTCTCGGTGAATTTTGGAGTTCTCGATATTTCTCTCTATCGTGACGATTACGAACATTTGGTGCAAAATCCAAAGTTGAAGAGTAGTGCGATTGATTTTCCAATCGATGACGCGCGGGTCATTCTAGTAGACGATGTCATTTTTACCGGGCGGACCGTGCGTTCTGCGCTGGATGCAATTTTTGATTACGGTCGCCCTACTTCAGTTGAGCTGGCGGTGCTGATTGATCGTGGCCATCGGGAGCTGCCAGTGCAGCCGACCTATGTTGGAAAATTTCTGGAAACAAAACGTCTGGACCAGGTGGTGGTCCGGCTGAAAAATACCGATGGTGAAGATGCCGTCGAACTGACTTAAACGTAAGAACTCATGATGGCACGCAAAGATTTCCTAGATATCGAATCTCTTGATAGTGAGGAAATCATTCCTTTGTTAGATCAAGCCGTGCCTTTCAAAGATCTCTTTACGCGTTCGGTAAAGAAGGTTCCTGCTCTGAAAGGGAAGACGGTGTTGATGTTATTTTACGAGCCGAGCACGCGCACTCTGTCCTCTTTTGAAGTCGCGGCCAAGCGCCTCTCGGCTGATGTGATAATCTTTGATGTGCCTCATTCATCTGTCACCAAAGGTGAATCGGTGAGAGATACCATCGATACCCTCCAGGCCATGCGTGCGGACTACATCGTCGTGCGACATCGCCTTTCGGGACAACCAGCCGCGATTGCTCGTCAGACCGGTGCCTCCGTGATCAATGCAGGCGATGGAGCGCATGCTCATCCGACTCAGGCGCTGTTAGATGCGTTCACTTTTCGGGAAGTCTTTCCAGAGATGGAGAGAAAAAAAGTACTCATCATGGGGGATATTCTACACAGTCGGGTCGCTCGTTCCACGAGTCTGATTTTAAAAAAACTCGGGGTAGAGGTCGCCTTTTGTGGTCCTGGAAGCTTGTTGCCTCAAACTCAGTTCCGCCGCTTCACGAATTATGAGGAAGCGATGGCTTGGGGGCCAGATGTGGTTTACCTTCTACGAGTTCAGAAGGAGCGTCAGGACGCTCCCTTTTTCCCAAGTGATCGGGAATATCATCAGGTGTATGGACTGACCGACGAGCGCCTCGCAAGAATCGCGGGGGAAGGAATCTATGTCATGCACCCGGGACCCATCAATCGGGGAGTGGAGCTTTGCGATGCCGTGTTGGATTACGAACGCTGCCTAATTTCTCAACAAGTTGAAAATGGCATCGCGACGCGTATGGCTGTTCTCTTCGGCTTGAAACCTACAAAATCATGAATCTTTTTTTAAAAGGCGGCGAAGTCGCATCTGAGGAAGGGGCCCCTGAGTCCGCTGATGTTTGGATCGAAGATGGAATCATCAAAGCGGTCGGCCATCTTGCCGTGGAACCTGAGGGGGCACGGGTCATTGACTGTACCGGCAAAGTCATCATGCCGGGCATGTTTGATGCACATGTCCACTTCCGAGAGCCTGGGCAGGAGGCGAAGGAGACGATAAAAGACGGGACGGAAGCCGCGATTAATGGCGGAATTACGGGAGTCGTGATGATGCCAAATACGAGTCCAGCGATTGATTCACCTACGGTGGTGAATCGAGTTCTGGAGCAGGGAAGGAAGTGTCGTATTCCGGTTTATACCTCTGGTTGTATTACTGTTGGGAGAGAGGGGCATGAGATGGCTCCTATTGCAGGCCTGAAAGAGGCTGGCGTGCTCATGTTGACGGACGATGGTGACGCTGTTCCAAATGCGGCGCTTCTTAGGCGTGCGATGGAATATGCTAGTGATTTTGAAATGTTCTTTGCGAGCCATTGTGAAGATCCACAACTTGCCGGACTACGTGCCCTGAACGAAGGGGAGGTGAGTTATCGACTCGGGATTCAAGGCACTCCCGCACTAGCTGAAGAGATTTGTATGGACCGTGACATTCGCATTGCTCACGCCACAAGTACCTACCTCCATATTCAGCATGTCAGCTCTGCTCTTGGAATGGAAACGATCCGATGGTGGAGAGATGAGAGGGGCGCGAAGGTCTCCGGAGAAGTTTCTCCTCATCACCTCATGTTTGCGGACGAAGATATTGGTGACTATGACACGCATTATAAGATGAATCCTCCGCTGCGAACCAGGGAAGATAATGCGAAGCTCCTTCAGGGGCTCAAAGATGGAGTGTTTCGCATCATTGCGACCGATCATGCGCCTCATACGGAATTCGAAAAATCACAAGCCTTTGTCGATGCTCCCAATGGCATTACTGGTCTCGATACCGCCGTGGTTTCCCTGTTTGATCGCTTTATCAGTCAGGGTGAATTTGGCTGGGATCTTCTCGTGAAACGTTATTCCGCTGAACCCCGTCGCATGATGAATCTTGAGGTGGCCGAGGTGGTGGAAGGAAAAACGGCAGATTTAATTGTTTTCGACCCCCAAGGCGAAACCACTTTTACGAAAGAGTTTATGAAATCAAAGAGCTCGAATACTCCCTTCCTGAATCAAACCCTCAAGGGATCTGTGGATCTGGTTATCTTAAAAGACGAGCTGCTTTTAGAACGATAAGGCGAGGAATCATTACGTAGAGAGCTAATCCCGGATCCCAGCTTTTCGGAGATGTCCTTAAGGAGAAAGTTTATGAGATCCTGCGGCGATTTCTTCTACGTCGGCGATCGATTTAACCTGTGAGAGTGCCTGGCGAAGAGGTTTCGCTCCGGGAAACCCTTTGCAATAGGTCATGAGGCGAGAGCGCATGGCCATCAGGGTATGTTTTTCATCACCATAGCGATCGGATGCGACCGCGAGACGGCAATGGCGAATGACAAAGCGCCAGCGTTCCTGCACGGAGGGTTTGGGCGGGACTTCTCCGTGAGTGAGGAAGTGTTTTGCTTCGGCGAAAATCCATGGATTTTGCATCGCCGCTCGGCCAATCATGACTCCATTGACTGCCGTGGATTCTTTCCGATGTTGGAGTGTTTCGGCGGAGTCGATATCACCATTTCCAATGACTGGGATTTTCACGGTTTGAGCGCAGGCATCGATGACCTCCCAATCGGCTTCTCCCCGATAGCCTTGAGAACGCGTGCGACCATGGATGGCGACGGCTTGAATGCCGCAATTTTCTAAAAGAGTACAAACTTCGGGTCCATTAACGGAATTGGTATCCCAACCAATGCGGATTTTACCTGTCACCGGAACTTGGTCCCCGACTGCTTGGACGATTTTTTCCGCAGTGTCGGCCAGAAGAGGACAGTCTCTTAAAAGGGAGGAGCCACCGTTTTTGGAGACGACCTTGTTGACGGGGCAACCGAAGTTGAGATCGATGAAATCGGGTTGTTTCCAATCGATGATTTTCTTGGCGGCCTCACCCATGCGAGTGCCATCGGCTCCGAAGAGTTGGATTCCCAGAGGGCGCTGTTCATCATGAAAAGTGGTGTATTTACGGGTGCGATGATCTGCCTGTAAGATCCCTTCAGCAGAGACAAATTCAGTCACCATGACATCTGCCCCCAATTCTTTGCAGAGGGTTCGAAAGGTGACATCAGTCACTCCTGCCATGGGGGCGAGGTAAATAGGAAATTGGTTTTCAAACCAAGGAAGCATGAGCAGTGGATGTCAAAAATTTGCGATGTCGGGGCTATTCTTCCTCATCCGTTCCATTTTCTGAAACTTCAGAATTGTCTGAGGAAGTATCGTTCTCGCTTTCAGCAGGTGTTTCTTCAGCGGCGGGTTCGGCGGGTTCTGTTTCGGGAATGGGTTTCGGATCAAGAAGTTCTTGGATTTCTTGTTGGACGTTTTCGACTTCACTCAGGGGGATTTGTGGGTCTTTGATGATATAGACGTCACCAGTCTTCCGATGTTCATAAACGCGTAAAATTCCGGTTGGGAGCTGTTGCGTATCAGTTTCTCGAAGGAGTTTTTGGCGTTCGAGCATGACGGCCAGAATGTAGCGGGCATTCTCAGTGTGTTCTTCTTCCTCTTCTACTAAGCGACGTAACAAGGTTTCGGGATCTTCTTGGACGACCGTTTCCGCTTTGTCTTCCGCGGTAGGTTTTTTGTAAACGGTTTTCCATTGTGAAAAGGGTGGGTTTTCTTCACTGCGTTGAAGCCACGCTTCTTCGGAATAATCCTGACGGAGGTAGCCAGAAGATTCAGGATCGGGGAAGATGGCTGCATAAATGGTCTGGCCATCCTCGAATGGAATTTCGGTTCCGGCACAGCTCCGGGAACGAGTCTTAATACTCCAGGGTTCTTTCATTGGATGAGTTTTAGAAGGGAAGGATTTTTTTAAAAGTTTGATAAATCGGACGCCCGACAAGCCGGCGCTGAATGAGAATGAGAGCAAGCACCGCTGCGGTGACATTCGTTCCCCAGGCCGCCCACGCGGGGGGGAGGTAGCCAGATTCTCCCAGCGAGAGAAAGACGGCGGAGAAGAACATCAGGCCTGCACAGAGGAAAATGGAAATGGCAATTCCTCCTGCGGCTCCACGTCGGGTGAACACAATTCCTAGAGGTGCGGCGAGGATTACGATGGCGAGACAGATGCCCGGTTGCGCCCAGCGGTAGTGCCATTGCGTGAGGAAGCGACGTTTGTTGACCCAGGTTTCATTTCGGTTCACTTTGAGCCAACTGTAGAGTCCCGGGATGCCGAGATTTTCTGCTTTGAGACCGGGTTTGATTAATTTCCACGGGGTCTCGGGCCAGTTTTTTTTGCGAAGCTCTCCGGGGTGTTTTTCGAACTCAGGCATGATCTCTCCGGTTGATTCAAGAGTGCGATTGAGATGCCAAATTTCAGGGTCTTGAAAAACCCAATCACCGGTTTCCCGCTCCCAGGTGGCGGTCCCTGCGTTGATGATCGAGAGGGGTTCGTCATTCTCGTCCAGCGTCCGAATGACGACATTGCGAAGCGGGGCTCCTTGATGGTATTGGTAGGGGAAGCTGCCAATGAGCCACAGCCGGCGTTCGTCTTGTTCGAAATAGAGAACGTGACGTCCAAGGCTCGTCGAGCCATTCTTGGACTCTTCCAGAATCGCTTTTTTGTAGCCTACGGCCCAAGGTGCCCAATGATAATTGAATCCGAGACAGAGCAGGCTGGCGAGAAATCCAATCACGGCAAGAGGGGTGATGATGCGAATCACGCCGCGTCCGGTCTGAATCATGGAAACAATTTCCTGAGAGGCTGAAAGTTTACCCAGACAAAACAGGAGGCCGAGGAGAAGTCCAAAGGGGGCCAGTTCGACAAAGACAAAGGGGAGTTGCGTGCCGTAATATTTTCCCATGAGAAGAAGCCAGTCTTCACTTTGACGGAAGTCACCGAGTTTGTCCGCAAGATCAATAATGAGCCAGATGGCGTAAATCCCAGAAAAGCAAAGTGCGAAGGCTACCAAAAATTGGCGAATGAGATACTGATCGAGCGCTCGGGTGGTGGCGTAGTATAGTGCGCCAATGGCAGGGATCATGCATAAGAAACCGAGAATCCAGGGTCTGAGTTCATGAGCTCGCGCATGAGAATCGGGGAAGCCGGCGAGGTGGTCCGAGACTTCTTGATGTTCAAGTGGGCCGAGCCACGCCGCCAGCGCCGCACCGATTACGGTGAGGATGAGGACAGGGAGAAAGCGGCGTAAGATAGTGAGCAAGATCGTAATCTTAACGCCAATTGGCGAGGAAGCCAACCGCAAGGGGATAAAAACTCGGCTGAGTGAAAGTCGCTTCCGGGCAGGGGCGTATTGGAGGTGAATGAGCAAAGTGGCCCATCGCATCAACGATTTGAAATTCCAAGGGGGAGTGGTTCTCCTCGTGGTTTCAGGAATGATGTTTTTGAGTCAAATGCCGGGGGTCGTGAAGAATTCGAGTTCGCAATGGAGCGAACGATCAATGGGGAAGAGAGGGGGAGGTGGTTCCGAACTTCCTCTGCAATCGCTTGACGATGAGAAAAATCCTTCGACTAAGAATTCCCCTTCGTCAGTAAAAGAGGGGGCAGCTTCAGGGAAAGAAGGTATTTCCACGCGTCTAGGAAAAGCTCCTGGGAAAGATCACTTAGGTTTTGGCTCTGAACTTTCCGAAGAGCTTTCAAAAAAACAAGTCGCGGTCGGTTTAAGATTTCGTTTTTTAGCAGATGCGGCGCAACGCGCGCTTCGCTCTGAAACGGCTTGGGCTGATGTGGCAGAGGTTGCGAAAGCTTATCATCAGTCCGGTGATCGAGAAACGGCCAATTATTGGTTGAGACGTGCGACGAGGCTGGCAAAGGTTCCTAGTAATCCCATTCTTTCTAGTCGTCGACTCCGAGCAGTCATTAAAGTCATGGGATCATTGGGAGAGTTTCATATGGCGAAGAATTACCTTTCCGCAATGGCTCACGCCCCGGAAAGAGAGATGGCGTCTGTTGATCTGGTGAAGGTGGTCTCGCAACGAAAACGTTTTGAGGAAGCACACGAATTAATTCAATCGATTCACTCGCCAAAACTCCTTGCCAACGCGCTTCAATTGGTGGCGGAGCAGGAAGCCCGTCATGTGAATTTAGATGTCGCTTTGTTGAGTTTGGGTATGATTCCAGAAGAGTCAGCCCGTAGTGCTGCATATGGTAAAGTTTCTCAGACCCTGGCCAAACAAGGTCGCTTGGACTCAGCCTTTTTTCTCGCTCGTAAAATTCAAGATACCAAAAAAAGGGATCAAACTCTGGCTCAAATTGCAGAGATTCAGTCGGGAAAGCAGAAAGGGGCCGATGCCGCCCTCGCCTTGATTCACGATCCATTTTTACGTGATAGCGCCCTTCGAGGAATCATCGAGTCCGAGGCAGACCGGAGAAGAATCAATTTCGCAGATGAAGCAGCTCGCAAGATCAAATCTCCTCGGGAACAAGCAAGGGCGCAAGAGGCACTTGTGAATCTCCAGGTGCGGCATGGGGAATTGGCAAGTGCTCTTGATCGAGCTCAGACGATTTCCTCCGAGGCTGCTCGGCATCGTGCGATCCAGTCCGTCGCGGTCGCTGAGGTGAAAGAAAATGGCTTGAAAGCGGCTCACCACACCGCGTCTTTGATTCGTTCTGAACAAGTACGAGAAGTTACGTTTCGAAAAATCGCTCAGCGGGCAGCCGTTGTGGGTAAGCAGGGGGAAGCGGTGGCCACGATTCATTTGATCCGGAGTTCCTCGGAAAAAGCGAAAGCGCTCGCCAGCGTGGCGTTGACCAATGCCCGCTATGGAGATGAATCTCAGGCGCGTCACTTAGCGCGCAATGCGAGCTTAGAGCTGGAGCAGGTGACCAGCCGAAAAGTCGAGTCCCAAGCAACGGGAGTCTTGGCCGAGGTCTATGCCGAAACAGGGGAGCCGGAGACCGCCTTAAATTATGCCGCGTTGATCAAAGATGTAAAACTACGTGATCAAACGTATGCTCGCCTTGCGGTTCGCTTTGCTAAATCGAAAGAAACAGATTTCGCAGAACAAAGTGCTTATCGCATTGAACGGCATGCTTCCCGGGAAAAGACCCTCGATTCGGTCGCTCGCACTTTGGCTTCACAAACGGCTTTTTCTGATGCTTATAAAGTAGCAAACGCCCTGAACGCTCGCCGTCAGCAGGTGCGATTCCTTGTTGCTTTGGCCTCTCGGAGTTAAGGTACCGTCGAGAGGGGAAAAGATTAATCGAGAGGGACGATTTTTATCCCTCCGCTTTTGGGCTTGAGCTGAGCGGCAAGAGTGTCTGCGACTGGCTCGACCGCTTGATCTTGGTCAGGTCCATCGAGAGCACTTTTGAGAGCTTGTTCTACCAGTTGTCCACAGTGAATCTTCATAGGAGGAAGTGCGCCGAGATCTCCGGAGAGGTCATCTGGTTTGAGAGCGCGAGCTTCATCTGGAGTTTTTCCTTTGAGAAGCTCGGTTGCCATGGAAGCGACGGCAATCGCAGTTTGGCAGCCGAATGCTTGGAATGAAGCTCGATCAATGACCTTCTTCCCATCTTTTTCTTCGAACTTTAGCCACATCCGCAGCATGTCCCCGCAGTCGGGTGAGCCGACCGTGCCGACGCGATCGGCATCGTTCATTTCTCCCACGTTTTTGGGTTGAGCGAGAGCTTCACGTGCACGTTCTTCGAAATCGGACATAGTTTACCTTACACTATAAATAGAAAAGAGGCCAGTCATACGACTCGCCTCTGAAGGTGCTTGATCAGAAAAAATCGCTTAAATGAGAGATTTGATCAGGTCTTCCAGTTTGACAATGTCAGCGGAGAAAGCGCGGATTCCCTGCGCTGTTTTTTCCGTCGCCATGGCGTCTTCATTGAACTCGAAGCGGAATGCTTTCTCGTCGAGCGAGATTTTTTCTAAATCACAATCTGGGGCATCAGAATTGAGTTTTTTCTCAAGGTCACCTTCGGTATTCTGAAGCTCTTCCAGAAGTCCGGGAGAGATGGTGAGGAGGTCACATCCTGCGAGAGAGGTGATCTGGCCGGTATTCCGGAAAGAGGCTCCCATGACCTCGGTCTTATAACCGTGCTTCTTGTAGTAGTTAAAAATTTTCGTGACAGAAATGACGCCGGGATCGTTGTCTCCAGAATACTCCTCGCCAGTCTCTTTCTTAAACCAATCATAGATCCGGCCGACAAAGGGAGAGATGAGTTGGACTCCGGCTTCCGCGCAGGCGACCGCTTGGGAAAAGGCGAAGAGAAGAGTGAGATTGCAGTGGATGCCTTCTTTTTCGAGTTCCTCTGCCGCCTTGATGCCTTCCCAGGTTGATGCGATTTTGATGAGAATGCGATCCTTGGAAATGCCTTCAGCATCATAAGCCGCGATTAACTCTTTCGCTTTTGCGATGGTGGCATCCTTGTCGAAGGAGAGACGAGCATCGACTTCGGTAGAAACGCGGCCTGGAACGATTTTGAGAATTTCGATCCCGAAGAGGATCAGCACGCGATCCATGATCTTTTCAACCAAGGCATCTCCAGTGAGACCGGAATCCTTATTTTCAGCAACAGCCTTTTCGACAATAGATTTGTATTCGGGTTTACTAGCGGCCTGGAGAATGAGGGATGGATTTGTGGTGGCGTCCTGCGGCTGATATTCCTGCATGGAAGCAAAGTCGCCGGTATCAGCAACCACGGTGGTAAATTCTTTCAGACTTGAGAGATGTGACATAACAGTGCCTTCATTGCCGTGGAATGCTTACGGAAGCAAGACATTCTTAGGGAGAACACAGAGCGCCTTTGTTCGAAATGCTGAATAAACAGCATTTTTTCTTTAGGCCGCGTTCATCTAAGGAACCTCCGTGCAGTCAATGACCAGACGATCGGAAATGGAGGTGTCCCCAGTTTGCTTAGATTGTCATGGCATTGAAACCACCGTCCACAATAATCTCAGTGCCGGTTACAAACCCTCCCGCTTTGTTCGAAGCGAGCAGGAGAGTGGCTCCGATGAGTTCTTCTGGGGCTCCGAAGCGAGATGCGGGAGTGTGACGGAGGATTTCTGCGATGCGAGATTCATCCAGAACTTTCCGGTTTTGCTCGGCAGGAAAGAAACCGGGAACGAGAGTATTCACCCGGATATCACGATCTGCCCATTCACGGGCTAGGTTGCGAGTCAGGTTGTGAACGGCAGCTTTTGAAGCGGAGTAGGTGAAGACACGTGACAGGGGATTCATTCCAGAAATAGAGCCGAGATTGATGATCGAGGCTTGGACGTCACGGCTCAGGAAATAGTTTCCAAAGACCTGACAAGCGCGCATCACTCCGACAAGATTGATATCTAGGATATTGAGCGCTTCTTCATCCGTAATCTCAACAAATGGGCTGGGGGAGTTGATTCCAGCGCCGTTGATGAGGATGTCTACCTTGCCGGACTGTTCGATCACACTGTCCAGAAGCTCATTCAGAGAGGGGCGATTGCCTGCATCGGCTGCGGCAAAGTATCCTTCCCCTCCTGCTTCCCGAATTTCTTTGAGGCGAGCATTTGCTTTTTCTTCATTACGTCCGACGAGGACGACTTCTGCGCCAGCTTGCGCGAGGCCCTTCGCCATGGTGGAGCAAAGCTCGCCAGTGCCACCAATGATAACGGCGGTCTTGCCTTCAAGACCGAATAGATTTTTCAAAAACTGATCGGGTTTCATCTGGCGCGAGACTAGAGCTTCGCTCCTCGCAGGCAAGAATGGATCTAAGAACTTTTTCGTTCGGTTCGTTCCACCCTACGTATGAAAAGAAAAAATGTGCGCCATCGTCAGAGAAATGAAGAAGATGATCCCGGGGTTGATATCTCTTCACTAGTTGATGTGAGTTTTCTTCTCCTGATTTACTTTCTGGTGGTGGCGACCATTCAGAAGAAAGAGCAAGATTTGGATATGACCTTACCTGAACCGAGTAGGTCTAAGGTCAAGGGAGCTCCGCTGGTCGTGAAGTTGGAAGAAGATGGGGAAATTATTGCAAATCCTATTGATTATCCTGAGCTGATTTCACCGGCGGGAGGATCATCCGCATTAGAGCCTTTGGCGGAGAGGCTTCGACTTCTCAAGGCGGCACAGGGTGGTGCGGCATCTGTGGTGCTCCATGTTTCTCAAAAGGTAGATTATCAGCGCTTTATCGATGTGATTAACTGTCTTGCGGGAGAAGAGATCCAGCAGCTTGCTTTGGTCGATCTTCTGGATCACCAATGATAGGATCTCCTCGTCTTTGCGCGGGAGTCCCTATATTGCTTGAAATGTTCCCCGTTCTGAGCAAGTAGATAATGTCATTCTATGAATCGATCTTTTCTTCCGACTCTTGTTTCTCTGGCTGCGGTCGCGGTGTGTTTTGTTTCTTACGCGGAGTCACCGGAGAATCCCCCTGAAGCCGAATCTCAAAAATTACGAGGCCTTCACCTGACGGGAGGATGTTGCCATGATTATAAGATGCAGAAGGAAATTCTGACGAGTGGCTTGGGAGAACGGTTGGCGATCGATTGGACGGTGGTTCATGAACCAGACCGGAAGAAAGCACATGCGCATCAGTTTGAGATGCTAAAGAAGGATGATTGGGGGAAGGACTACGATTTTGTGCTCTACAATATCTGCTTTGCTAAGGAGGAGGATGAAGAATACATCGAAGGGATTACCCAGGCTCACAAAGATGGACTCCCGGCAGTAGCGCTCCATTGTACGATGCATTCACATCACTGGAATACTGAGAAGAAAGAATGGACTCGGTTTCTTGGGGTAAGTTCTCGAGGGCATGGGCCGAAAAAGGCGTATCAGGTCACTCCCATTGCAAAGCATCCAATTTTAGAAGGTTTTCCAGAAAGTTGGCAAACCCCAGCAGGGGAGCTCTATAATGTGCAGAAAGTCCTCGAGGGGACGGTCGTAATCGCGGAAGGAGATAATGGCATTAAGAAGCAGCCCGTGATGTGGGTCAACGAGTATGGGAAGGCCCGTGTCTTCTGCTCTACGATCGGGCATCACAATGAGACGATGGCCGAGCCTGTCTATCTCGACACCCTAGCCCGCGGAGTGCGCTGGGTCACGGAGAAGAATCGGAAGGAGTAAGCTTAAATCACTTCTTCGAGTCAGGATTGGGAAGAGGAAGGAGTTCGATTTTCTTAAATTCGCACGGACCTGATTCGGCTTGAATTGAGATGTATCCTTTGTTGACTGGCTCGCCGTTATCGAGCTGGACTTGAGAGTATTCGCAGAGGACTTTGCCATCGATGAGATGCTTGATCTTGTCGCCTCGGACTTCAACTTCTACCGTGACCCATTGATCTCCGTGAAAGGTGGGGCCACCGGCATTGAGGACGTGGCGTTTTTGGAGTTCGCCTTTCCAGAACACATGAGTGCCTGGTGTGACGATGTTTAAGGTGGGGCGATCATCTTTCCCATTTCCTCCGAGGAGTTGGACTTCGACGCAGTTCGGAAATTGTTGTTCGAGATCGAGTGTCTTGGGGTCCTGACAGTGGATCATGAGCCCGTTATTACGAACCGCCCACTCAGGAGCACCTTTGAGCTGTTTTCCTACGAAGCGGTAGGTCGCCCGGATTTTATAATGAGAATAGGGGGTGTTGTAGTAGAGATGGCCGAACTCACCTTTGAATTCGTCCCACTGAGAATAGTCCACTTTGAGGATCCCATTCTTTACCTGAAAGGTATCGCGGAAATTTTCTCCTAGAGGGCGTCCCGTGAATTTGGGAGTCCACTGACTCAAATCTTTCCCGTTAAAAAGAGGGATCCATTGTTCGTCAGTTTTTGATTCTTCTGCATGGCTCATCGGGGAAAGGGCCAGCGTTGCTAAAAGGAAGTATTTACGGATCATATTAGCAGTTAATCTAGGAGGAGTCATCAGGGTTGTCGAGAGGCATGATCAGGCTCGGAAAGGAAATTTTTCCTTCATGGAAGATGGTACAGAGATTGCCTTGCGCGTCAGTGGAGTTAGCCTTTGGCAAATGTCAAATCTGGGTGCTGCTAATCAATGGGTCTGTGATCTCGTGCCATACGAGCCGGGGAAACCAATCGAAGAGACTGCGCGTGAGCTGGGGTTGGAGCCAAGTGAGATCATCAAACTCGCAAGTAATGAAAATCCGCTCGGCCCTTCTCCGAAAGCGAAGGAGGCGATGCGCAAGGAGATCGAACAAGCGCATCTGTATCCTGATGGGGGAGGTTATAAGTTACGGACCGCTCTTGCGAAAAAATATGACGTAGCCTACGAAAATGTGGTCCTCGGAAATGGATCGAATGAAATCATCGAGCTTCTGTGTCATTCCTTCATGAAGCCTGGAGTGGCTCTGATTGCGGCGGAGCATGCCTTTGTGGTTTACAAATTGATGGCCACGCTTTTTGGCTCCGATTATATCGAAGTGCCGGATCCCGGGTATGTCCATGATCTTGAGGCGATGGCAAAGGCGATCACACCTGAGACTCGTCTGGTCTTTATTGCGAATCCCAATAATCCGACGGGAACTCTGGTGGGGCAAGAGGAGATAGATCGCTTTGTAGAAGCTCTACCGGATCACGTGATTGCAGTGTTTGATGAGGCGTATTACGAATTTTTACCAGAGCCTCCCGACACCCTGAAGCATGTGCGAGCGGGGAAGAATGTCGTCGTCATGCGGACTTTTTCGAAAGCACAAGGTCTCTCCGCGCTTCGCATCGGTTATGGGATTACGACTTCCGCGATTGCAGGCTTATTGAATCGCTCCCGCCAGCCGTTTAATGCCAATGCCATCGCACAAGCCGCAGCATTGGCCGCAATTCAAGATGAAGAACACATTGCGGCAACGGTGGCGAATAATGCGCTCGGTTTGAAATTTTTTGAAAACGCCTTTGCTGAAAGAGGCTGGGAATATGTTCCAAGTTTTGCGAATTTCACGCTCGTGAATGTGGGGGATGGAGATCGAGTGTTCAGTGAACTCTTGAAAAAAGGGGTCATCGTTCGTGCGATGAGAGGATATAAACTTCCCGAGTGGGTGCGCATTTCGATCGGAACTCCCGCGCAAAATGCTCGCTGCCTTGAGGAGCTGGATCTTCTCTTAAAATAGGATATGGACACGATTGCTGCCATCGCCAGTCCTCCGGGGACGGGTGCGGTCTCGCTGATCCGCATCTCAGGATCCCGTGCTTTTCAAATCATGGAGCAGGCCGCGCGCTCGTTGCCTGAACCGCGTCGCGTTGTTTTACGCAAAGTGCGGGATGCCGAGGGCCGGGTTCTGGACGAAGGGGTGGTCACAGTCTTCGCGGGACCGGCAAGTTATACTGGGGAAGATACGGTGGAATTTTGCGGTCACGGAGGGGTCGTGGTGACGCGAAAAGTATTAGCACGTTTCATTGAGCTAGGTGCTCGCCCCGCAGAACCGGGCGAGTTTACGCAACGTGCTTTTTTAAATGGAAAAATGGATCTGACTCAGGCGGAAGCGGTCATGGATCTCATTTCCGCTCAGACCGATTTGGCCCTCCGCTCCGCGCATGAACAACTGGAAGGGCGCTTGGGGAAGCAATGCGAAGACATCAGAGCGGCCCTTCTGGGAGCGACGGCTCATTTGGAAGCTTACATCGATTTCCCAGAAGAGGATATCGATCCTGCGGTGGGGGAATCCTTACGAAGAGGATTGGTGGAGCAGCAAGAACGCATCGAGCAACTTTTAGCGACTGCTGATCAGGGCCGAATCCTAAGAGAGGGGGTCCGAACCGTGATCTATGGCAAACCCAATGTGGGGAAATCGAGCTTGTTAAATCGACTCTTAGGTTATCAACGAGCGATCGTGAATGAACGTGAGGGAACGACGCGTGATGTGATCGAGGAAGTGTTAAATATTCAGGGGATTCCCCTACGCATGATCGATACGGCGGGAGTGCGTCAGTCTGATGACGCGATTGAGCAGGAAGGGATCGCCATGACCAAGACCCAATTAGAACGGGCCGATCTCATCCTGCAGCTCGATGATCTCAGCCGACCTCAGCTTGACCAGTCTCTTGAGGTGCCTACGGGGATTCATTGTCTTCGTATTTTAAATAAAATGGATGAAGAAGATCCTTCCTGGCAAGATTGCAAAGGGCTGCGAATTTCCTGCAAAACAGGGGAAGGGTTTTCTGCACTGGAGGAAGAATTGGCGCGTGTGCTTTCACTCGACGGGCAACACTGGGGAGATCATTCCGTTGCGGTCAATGCGCGACATCAAGCTTGCTTGACGCGAGCGAGAGCAGCTTTGAAAAGCGCGATTGCCTCAATCCAGCATGGGGAAGAATCCGAGCTGACTGCTTTGAGCTTACGGGAGTCTCTCACCGCGATTGGGGAAATATCTGGAGTGGTTGATGCCGAAGAGATTTTAGGCGAAATTTTTGGAAATTTCTGCATCGGAAAGTAACGTTCGACATCTTGCGCTTGAGATGAGTCCTGCTAGCTTCTGAGGAGTAATATGAAACATCCTGGCATTGTCATCTTAACGGGCGCTGGAATTTCCGCCGAGTCCGGGATTCAGACCTTTCGGGGAGACGGTGGATTGTGGGAAGGGCATCGCGTTGAAGATGTGGCGACTCCAGAGGGATTTGCACGTGACCCCGAGCTCGTGCAGAAATTTTATAACGAAAGAAGAGCGAAACTTCTGAGCGGAATTGCGCCCAATGCTGGGCATGAGGCTTTGGCTCGTTTACAAAAGGAATATTCAGGAAAGATCACCCTAGTGACTCAGAATATTGATGATCTTCACGAGCGAGCCGGTTCGGAAAACGTTCTGCATATGCACGGAGAATTGCTCAAAGCGCGTTGCTTAGATTGCGGCGAGGTCAGCGAGATCCGGGAACAGATCACGGCTCAGAGTCCATGTCGTCTCTGTGACACCAAAGGTCGTCTGAGGCCAGATATTGTCTGGTTTGGAGAAATGCCGTATTTTTTGTCTGAAATTGAATCTTCTTTAGAAAATGCTTCGTTGTTTATCGCCGTGGGGACATCAGGAAAGGTTTATCCCGCTGCAGGGTTTGTCGAAATTGCAAAATACGCGGGAGCAACTACCATCGAGGTCAATCTTGAAAAAACAGACGGAAGTCACGTTTTTCATCGCTGTGAGTTTGGTCCAGCTGGAAAAACTCTTCCCCGCCTCGTCTCACAAATTCTCACTGATCCAACTGCGCTCTCATGAAAAAACTCATTCTCGTTTTACTCAGCTCCTCCTTAGCGTTGGCAGAGGAGCCACCAGTCGATGATCTCTTTAAGCAATTACGGTCTCCTGATTTTCAGAAACGAGAGGAGGCCATGGAAAAGATCTGGGAATTAGGAGATCAAACATTGCCCTATCTCAGCAAGCTGACGGGTGACCAAAATCCTGAACTGGCAGCACGAGCGGCCAGTGTGCGGCGAAAAATTCAATCGGGTTTGAGGCCGGATACCCCCAAGGAAATTAGCGATCAAATTGAAAAATATTTTTCATCAGAGCGACGAGGGAAGCTGCAAGTGATTCGTAAATTGACCGAACTCAATGCCATCCCCTACCTCATGCGCCTGCTCCAAATAGAAGATGATGCAGACCTTAAACCCTTTTTAAGAGATACCGTTGCACGGGGACTTCCAAGGATGTTACTGAGCGCACTGGAGGAAGAGAGACTCGATGACGTCCGCGAACTGTTGCATGTCGGGAGAGACTATCGGAGTTACCTCCGCTGTGGGACCTTCTTCCTGCACCAAGGTGAGCTCGAAGCTGAGATTGCACGTTTGAAAGAGCTGGATGATGAAGCGTCACGTCAACGATATCTTGCTTACTTACGGGTGAAAGGAGATGTGCCCCTACTGGTAAGAGAATCTCAGCGGCTGGGCGATCGCGTCAGCGAAGCTACCGGAGAGCTGATGCTGGGAAATCTGGCCCCGACCTTTCAATTGGTGAAAGCCAGTGAGAGGGTGAAGGGAGTGGATCGATTCTATCTGAACTGGGCGATCGCGCGGAACGGTGGTGATGAAAAGGAAATAGAATCGGCTCGCGCAAGCATCATCGCGGAGGCGAAAAAAGACCCTCAAAATACTCGTTCGATATTGAACTTGATGCGTATTGGAGAGCCAAAAATCGTGGAAGAGATCATCGAAACAAGTGAACGATGGGATCTTAAATTCGACTATCTTTTGAGCCAGGACCGAACCCTTGAAATTCCTAAAGTGCTAGGGGTAGATTTGCACGAGGCTTCTGATGATTGGTTAAAAGAAAAATCTGATATCATCACGCAATCTCTGGATCTCGCTAAGACGGAATCAACCATCAATCTCATGGCGGTGACGGCTCGTTTTTTTGGAGATAGGGGACTGCCGGTGCAAGAAGCTCGAGTTCTGGAAGCGTTATTTGATGCGCTGAGAAAAAATCCGAATAAAACGACCATTAGCTGGCTCCAAGATTACATTTATCCGACCAGTCTTCTCTCGCGAGGTGGGGCTCAGGCCTTCGCCCGAGAGGTGGATGATTTTGATCTCCCGATGGATGAGCTTCTGGCTCACCTTCCATATAGCAGTGAACCCACTTTATGGCTCAAGGAAGAATTGAAACAGATGGCTCCCGATTTAAAATCGGAAGATTTTCTCAAGCTAGTCTTTTCATTTTTGGGATCACTTTGTCTGGATGAGAAGGAGTATGAAACTTGGTTTCAGAAAGTCGAAACACGTGTTCGAAAAGAATACCAAGAAGATGGCGATGATCATGGATTAAGGCATCTGGTCCACCTCTGCGTCATTGCGGGAAGAGCTGAGGAAGCCTTAAATTTGCATCTGGAGAGAGGCGAGCCGGCAGCGCAAAAACCAAGAGAAATCACGCAGCGTGCTCGCTTTGCTTATTATTTGGAAAATTGGAAAGAATCGAGCATTTCATATGAAGCCAATATTGGAAGAGGGCCAGAGACCTATAGTGAACAATTTCCATATTCTCTTGTGATTGAAAAATTGGGCGAAAAAGAGAAATCAAAGGCTCTTTTTCAGAAAGCTCTGCGTTTTGCGAATTGTGGCTGGGGCGGGCCAGATGGAGCGTATTATTCGGCCGCATACTATCAGATCGACTTTCGGAAATATCAAGAGGCGAGAGCTTCGTTAAAGCAGTCCTATTTATGTTCTTGGGATCTTGTTTCGCAGTCTTCCGTTGCGGCTGGCAATCTGCGAGTCATCAATTTGCTTGCGCGTGAGGCGGTGCGTGCTCGAGATTGGAAGGCGGCTCTGGCTTTTCAGGAATTCTTCCTCTGGGCCGTGGGTGAACTGGGGCAGCAAGGGTACCTGAATGCCCGTTTTAAATCTGAATTTGCACGCGGGATGCTACGCTTTGAGGAGGGGCATCGTGAGGAGGCCGAAAAGATTCTGACTCAGGCTCATGCTCTCATTCCTGCGAGTGGACTTTTGGCAGACGATTTTTTCCCCGTGTTAAGAGAAGCGGGACTGACGGAGTTACACGATACTCTCTGTGAGAAGTCTCTCGCGCATGCGCGCAAAATCATCGAAGTCTACCCCAATGACGCCAATGTCCGGAATGTCTTTGGTTGGATCGCTTCGCGGGCAAGTCGAAACCTCCCTGAAGCGGAAGAGCACATGAAGGTTGCGGTGAAAATCGAACCGCGATCGGAAGCATATCTAGATACTTTGGCTGAAGTTTACTTTGCGATGAGAAATCGAGAAGAGGCGATCAAGTGGAGTGAGAAATCATTTGCAAATAGCGCTGTTGATCCTCAGCTCCGTGAACAATATTACCGCTTTCGCTTCGAAGATTTTCCAGTTCCGTAAAATTTGTGGCGTGCTATCAAGGGAAAATTGATTAAGAACATCTAAGCTTTATGGATGTTCATACAGATTTCACTTGGATCGATTGGTCGGTCATTGTCCTGTACATGGTTTTCACCACTTGGCTGGGCCACCGTTTATCCGGGAAGCAAGCCACGATTAAAGACTTCTTTCTCGGGGGGAAGCGCCTCCCTTGGTGGGCCGTTTCGGGGTCCATGATTGCGACCGAAATCAGCGCACTGACTTTTATCGGAGTGCCTGGAGGAGTTTATGCCATGAATGGAGATTGGACTTACCTCCAGTGGGGTGTGGGATCGATCATTGCGCGTTTTGCAGTAGGATATTGGCTGGTGCCTCTGTATTATGAGAAGGAAATTTACAGTCCCTACGACTTTATGGGAAGTCGCTTGGGGGAAGGGGTTCGCCGTTTAGTAACAGGCTTATTTTCACTTGGAGCAGTGCTTGGGCAAGGAGTGCGGGTGGTCGTGACTGCCGTTATTCTCCAAGTGATGACCGGGATGGATGCGAATCTTTGCATTGTGATTATCTGCCTCTTTGCGGTGGCCTGGACTTTTCTAGGAGGGATGCAGACCGTCATTTGGACCGATGTGATTCAATTTTGCCTCTTCATTGCCGGAGGGCTTCTTGCGCTCGTGGTCTTACTTCAAGCGATGGGGTGGAGCCAAATTCATGATCTCAATCAGATTTTCGTGGACGGTAAGCCTTTCGACAAAACGCGGATCATGGATTTCCGCACTCCCTTCGAGCATCCTATGGCGAGCTATACCATTTGGGTGGGAATTTTTGCGATGCCTTTTCAGAACTTTGCCGCGTTTGGAGTGGATCAACTCAATACTCAGAGGATGTTTTGCTGTGGGAGTGCGAAAGAGGCTCGGAAGGCGATCTGCTGGAGCTCGGTTTCTCTTTTGATTACCTTACTTATGTTAGCTGTGGGAGCGGGACTGTATGCTTGGTATCAGGTGAATACTCCTACGGAAGCAGAAGCGGCCTTGTTTACGGAGAATTCAAATTTCGTCTTCCCTACTTGGATCATTCGGGAACTTCCAGTTGGGGTCTCGGGCTTGATCCTTGCGGGGGCTTTTGCGGCGGCGATCTCAAGTCTCGACTCTATTCTGGCCGCCCTTTCTCAAACGAGCCTCTCGATTCTCTACGGACGAGAGCGTCTTGAAAATGATGCAGATGGTCAGAAGATGGTGTTCCATTCCCGCGTGGCCGTATCGATCTGGGGTGCGATTCTGTGCTTATTCTCGATCGGGATGTATTTCGTCTACAGTAGCAATAAGGACAGTGATCTCATTAAATTAGCCTTTGGAATCGTGTCTTACACCTTTGGTCCTCTGTTAGGGATTTTGTTGGCTGCGATTTTCCCCAAACACATCAATGTCGGGGCTCTCGTTCTGGGGGCGATAGTGTCGGTCCTCGTGGTATTTTATTCTCGCCCCGAGCTGCCCCTCATTCTGGATGCCCTAGGAATGAAAGAGGTGAATCAATGGCTGGAAAATAACCAACCTGGTTTCATCTCGGTCTGGTTTTTTCCGATCAATTGTGCATTGACATTTGGGATGGGCTGGCTTGGTGGATTTTTCCAAAAAAGCGATCGATCTTCCGTTTGATTTATTTGAATTAAAAGCGAGAGGCGCGGATTTTTTTGAGAATAATTTCGCGCAAAGCCCTCATTTTGAGGGGTGAGTTGTTGCATGGAAGAAACGGATTCGATCGCGTGAAATTCTTCTAATTCATTGTTCTATCAATGTTTATTGGTGCTTCAAGGGGTTGCGGGATGATGCTGAAAATCATCAAATTTGGAGAGATACTTGAGCTTGCTTAATTTTCAGGCTGAAGCGAGAGGCGCGAAAAAAATTTTAAAAATACGTGGAACACTTGTGGAAAAGACGCCTCTCACTATGAGGCATTTTTTTGGTCGATTTTGGTTTTCTTAGACCATCGGCATATGCTCATCTTCTGCCTGCTAGGTCATCCCTTCGGGGGCTGGAATTCGTTCCGATCAGCACACATATTTTTAATGATTGATTAGTTAAATTACAAAAATGAACTCAGCATCGGAAGCCCCCACAAATGAATTTATTGAAAAAAATTCTACGCTCACAGAAAGAACCGAGAGCCTATTTCAAGACCTTCCCAAAATATGGAAGAACGTGCAGAAAAAACTGCAAAACTACCTCAGTGAAGATGCTTACCTTCGTTGGTTTCAAAATGCCGAGCTGGTGCAGGTTGATGGCCAGCAAGGAGTGATCGGCGTGAATTCCGATATGCAGCAAATCTGGGTAGAAACGAATTACCTCGATGAGCTCCGAGCGGCCTTTGCGGAAGGAGCAGGAATCCACTGTAGTCCGTCGGTAGTGGTCATGGGGCAAGAGGAGACGTTCGCGCGATCTGCCACGCCTGAGCATACCCAGTCAGATCGAGGAAGTAGCCCATCAGCGGAGCCTCAGAAAAAGGTGATCCCAGATCAGTCCGGGACGGCGATGCCGATTGCGGTGGAGCGGAAGCTGAAACGCATGGGGGTGAATCCAGAGTTTAGTTTTGAAAGCTTTGTCGTGGGACAGAATAGCCAGTTCGCTCATGCGGCTTGCTCCGCAGTGGCTTCAAGAGAAGGACGCAGTTTTAATCCATTATTTATCCATGGCCGGCCCGGTCTTGGGAAAACCCACTTAATGTCTGCCATCGCGCAGCAATTGATGGTGATGGATCCCAAGGTGAAGGTGGTCTTTCTCACTGCCGAACAGTTTGCCAATGAATTCATCGATGCGGTGAGAAAGGGGAGTTTGGATGTCTTCCGTAAAGCTTACCGAACCGCAGATTTCATGCTGATCGATGACATTCAATTTCTTGGAGGCAAGGAGCGCACGCAGGATGAATTTTTCCATACCTTCAGTAAGCTGCTCAATATGCAGACTCAGATCGTTTTGACCTCGGACCGCCCTGCACATGAGATCCAAACTCTGGAGCCACGTTTGGTGAGTCGTTTCGAGAGTGGTCTCACGGTAGAGTTAGACCCGCCAGGCTTGGAGACCCGCATCGCAATTCTCCGTCGTAAGATGGAGCTCTGGAACGTCGAGCTGAGCAATGATGTCGTTTACCATATTGCAAATCTCATTAAAAGTAATGTCCGCCGTTTGGAGGGTGCGCTTACCCGGGTTGCGAGCTTTAGTTTTCTCTCAAGTGAAGCCATGACAATCGCGAAAGTGGATGATCTTTTGAAAGATCTCGTCCGAGATGAGAACTCCCGCCTCACGACGATTGATGATGTGCAGCGCGCGGTTTGTAGTCATTATGATCTGACGCTCGGCGATATGACGAGTAAGCGGCGACCTGCAAGCATTGCCTTTCCAAGGCAGGTCGCGATGTTTCTCTGCCGACAGCTCACTAAGCATTCCTTAGTAGAAATTGGCGAAGCCTTTGGCCGACGTGACCATGGAACTGTCATTCACGCTTGTAAAAAGGTGAAGGAAACAAGTGAAGATGACCCCTCTGTCGCTTCCGCCGTAGAGATCATTCGAACAAGTCTTCAACGCTGAAGCGCTAAAAATCATAAAGATGGCTTAAATGAAGCCTTGCCAAGGAATCAGTCGGAAGGCAGTTTCCTTAGTATTCCCTAGAGGGAATCTAGCGCGATGAAATTTCTGATCACTAAGGAGGCATTTTTGGATGGGTTGCAGCAGGTGCAGCATGTGGTGAGTAGCCGAACAACACTCCCGATTCTCTCGAACGTGCTCATCGAGGCTAATGACGAAGGTCTACGGCTCACGACGACAGATCTTGATGTTGGCGTCAGTGGCGTGGCCAAAGCCGAGGTGTCGAAGGGTGGTTCCACCACTCTCCCGGTGCGCCGCCTCTTTAGTATCATTCGCGAGCTTCCATCGGAGGAGATCGAGGTATCTGTTGATGCGAAGAATGTGGCCAGCATTAAGAGTGGGCCAAGTTTTTTCAAAATCATCGGATTAGCGGACAACGAATTTCCACCTCTCGCTGATTTTGCAAATGCCAAGGAATATAAAATTCCCCAAGCCATCCTGCAAGAGGGGCTTAAAAAAACATCCTATGCCATTTCGAGTGATGAGACGCGCTACGTGCTGAACGGGATCTTTGTCTCTTTCAAGGAAGGTAAGCTCACCTTAGTGGCCACAGATGGTCGCCGTCTCGCGATGGTCGAGAACGATCTTGAATTCCCCTCGAGCCATGAGACCGATTTCATTGTGCCCACGAAAGCGGTGCAGGAGTTACAGCGATTACTCACGGGGGAAGGTGAGGTTCTCGTCTCCTTGAGTGATAATCAAATCTGCTTCGAAGTGGGAACCAGCATTATCGTGAGCAAACTCATTGAGGGGAATTACCCAAATTACCGCCAGGTGATTCCGGGAGAATCGAAAGAACGTCTGACCCTCAATCGTGAAGCGCTCTTTGAAACGGTGCGTCGAGTTTCTCTCTTATCCTCCGATAAATCTAACTCGATCAAACTCAGCTTCAATCTGAATGAACTCGGAGTCACTGCCAACAGTCCAGATATTGGAGAAGCAAATGAATCGGTAGATGTGAAATATGAAGGGAAGGAATTTGCCATCGCATTTAATCCCGAGTTTTTACAGGCCCCATTGAAAGCGCTTTCGGAAAAAGAAATTCACCTCGATCTCATTGATGAAATGAGTCCTGGGGTTCTTCGTACGGATGATGCATTTCTCTATGTGCTCATGCCGATGCGGGTGAATTCCTAACAGTTCACTGAACCGAGACCTCGGAGCGAGAGGTCTTCTTGATTTCAGGTGGTGATTTCCGCCGTCTTTTTAAAGTACGGTTGCTCTTCTCTGAGAAAGGCATAAGATCTACTCAATCGGGTGAGTTTGATCGAGATACAAGAATTTACAAAATTGCACTGGCGCGCTGGGGCCGAAATTTTGGTGCTCTGGATTTTCATCTACCAGATTTACCGAGTCTTTCGTGCCACTCGGGGAGCGCGTATCTTGGTCGGCTTGGCGGCGGTGATGATCCTCCTGACTCTGACTTCTCAGCTTCTCATGCTCGAGGTCATCGGGTGGATTATTAAGAGTATGGCTGCGATTCTGGCATTTGCGCTTCTCATTATTTTTCAACCAGAGCTGCGAAGTGCTCTGGCTCGGCTTGGGAGTACTCGGCTTTTTCGGTTTTCGAGTTCCGAACAGCATGCCTTCTTAGACTTACTGGCAGACGCCGTGGTTCAGCTTTCCAAAAAACGATTTGGAGCTCTTTTCGCGGTTGAGAGAACAATCGAGCTCAAGGATTATGCCGAAACCGGAGTGAAGCTGGATGCGGTTCTCAGTAAAGAACTGACGGCGACAATTTTTCATCACAAGACGGCTCTACATGATGGCGGAATGATTATCGCGACGGAACGCGTGCAGACGGCCGCTTGTGTTTTTCCGGTCAGCCAGAAGCAGCTCACAGACCGTTCACTTGGGCTGCGCCATCGCGCAGGTTTGGGGATTTCCGAAGAAAGTGATGCCGTGGCAATCGTTGTCAGCGAAGAAACAGGAACGATCTCGATCTGCATCGATGGTAAGATGCAGCGGGATCTTTCTGAGCAAGATTTCCGAGACCGACTCAAAGAAATTTTCTTATCACCTCATGCAAAATTTACTGAAGAAATGGCTAGTGAGACACTGGGCCGCGAAGATCGCAGCTCTCGCTCTCGCGATCGCAATCTGGTATCTGATTAAGCTCCATTTAGCGGGAACTTTATGATTCTGGATCAAGAAAAAGCGGTCTTTCTCACCGGAACAGATACCGGAGTGGGAAAGACTTACGTTTCTGCCTTGATCGTAGAGGAGATGCGAAAAAGGGGAAGCGATGCCGTCGGCTTGAAGCCTGTCTGTAGTGGAGATCGTGATGATGCCGAGCGCCTGTGGCAAGCGGCAGGGGGGACGGTGGATATCGACACGATCAATCCGTATTGGTATCGCACTCCTATTGCACCTCTCCCTGCGGGAAGGATTGAACGGCATTCCTTGGATCTCTCCGAGATGGTGGAGAATGTATCAAGAGTGCGCGCGGAAGTTGATTTTACCTTAGTAGAAGGAGCGGGCGGCTGGGAAGTGCCACTGGGAGAAGGGTTTGGCATTCCAGAATTTGCGCAAGCTCTTACGATGCCGGTGATCGTGGTCGCCGATAATCGTTTGGGGGCGATCAATCATACCCTTCTCACGGTGAAAGCGATTCTCGGAACTGGCCTGCCTTGCTTAGGGATTATTTTGAATCATATCGAAGCGGAACGGAATGTTGCGGCGGTGACGAATCGAGCGATGTTAGCAGAGCTTTCCCCTGTGCCAGTGATTGCCGAGGTCCTCACTGATGGAGGAGAGATTGATTGGGCCTAGTGCTCCGCCTTGCCAGATTTCCGATATCCTTTGGACTAACCTAAAATCATAGTCCAGTCTTGCGAAGCTCTAACAAATAGTTCACCTTCCTCCTTATGAAGGTTTTTTCACTTTTTGGAGCGAGCGCTCTCTTCTTGGCGACTCTGGTATCTTGCGGAGAGTCCACCGATAGCCGCAAGGCAGGTGGAGCAGCATTCAGTGATTCTGAATTGGGGCGTAAACTTGATGCCAATGCTCCTCTGGAAAGTCAGCGTGATTCTTCTTTTGAACAATGGCGTGACGGGCGCTAGTCACTGCGCTTGAAAGGCCACTCTCTCATGAAATGTGGCATGGCTCGTGATTTGAGGATTGAGCAATGAGTTCTCTATGACACCTTCGTTGGCATGGATCCACGTTACATCCAGCTTGCACAACAGCTCATTCGATATTCAACTTCTCTCAAAAAGGGGGAGAAGATCCTGCTCGATCTTGTCGATACTCCTGAACCGATGGCTCTAGAGCTCATCCGAGAGGTGCGAGCGCGGAAAGCCGAACCTTTCGTGAGGCTGGGGACGAATAAGATTTCTCGTGAGCTCATGCTCGGGGCCACGGACGTGCAGTATCAGACGACGGCAAAACATCTCCTCACAGAGATGAAGGATATGGACGCGTATATCGCGATCCGAGGATCACACAATATTACGGAAAATAGTGATGTTCCTGCAGCGAAGATGGGACTTGCGATGAAACATTTGCGCAAGGTGATGGACCACCGGGTGAAGAAAACAAAATGGTGTGTCTTACGCTGGCCTCATCCGGCGATGGCTCAGCAGGCAGGGATGAGCACGGAAGCATTCGAGGATTTTTACTTCGAAGTCTGTCTCCTGAATTACAAAGCACTCCTCCCAGCCATGAAAAATTTGAAAAAACTCATGGATGCGACGGATGAAGTTCACATTCAGAGTCAGGGGACAGATTTGCGTTTTTCAATTCAGGATATCCCATCCATTATTTGTGGAGGGAATTACAATATCCCTGATGGAGAAGTCTTCACTGCTCCGGTGAAAGATTCAGTAGAAGGAGTGATTTCTTATAATGCGCCGACCATTTATCGAGGCATCGCGTTTGATGGGATCCAGCTCACATTTGAAAAAGGAAAGATCGTCAAAGCCGAAGCTTCGGGAGGGAAAACCAAAGAACTCAATAAGATCTTTAATAGTGATGCTGGAGCTCGTTACGTAGGGGAATTCGCTCTCGGCTTTAATCCAGTGATCCGTGAGCCTATGCGCGACATTCTTTTTGATGAGAAGATTGCCGGGAGTTTTCACTTCACTCCGGGGCAAGCGTATGAAGAAGCGGACAATGGTAACCGCTCAACGGTCCACTGGGATTTGGTCTCCATTCAGCGTCGAGATTGGGGAGGAGGAGAAATCTACTTTGATGGCAAGCTGATCCGTAAGGATGGCATCTTCCTTCCGAAAAATCTCGCGAAGCTCAATGGGTGAAGAAGGTGAGGCTCCTCAGTGAGCCTGAAGCCAGTTCAACCCAAATCCGGTATCAATTCGCACGGGAACCCCATTGGGAAGGGGAAGGGCTGTTTCCATGGCTTGGGTGATCAGGGGGACGAGTTCCTCTTTTTCCTCTAGGTGAAGGTCAAAGAGAAGTTCGTCATGAACTTGCAGGATCATCTTGCTCTTTCGGCCTGCCAGTAATTTCTGCACCTTGATCATAGCGAGTTTGATCATGTCGGCAGCGGTTCCTTGAATTGGGCTGTTGATGGCGGCCCGCTCAGCATTGGCTCGAATGGTAGCATTACTCGAAGTGATGTCTTTGAAATAACGTCTCCGCCCCCCCAGGGTTTCTGCGTAGCCTACTTCACGAACACTTTCGATGACGGTGTCCATGAACTCTTTGATGGCAGGGTATTTTTCAAGATAGGTGTCGATGATTTCGGCGGCCTCTCCTCGAGGAATCTGAAGGCGTTGGGAAAGGCCAAATGCGGAGATGCCATAAATGATGCCGAAATTGACCATTTTAGAAGTACGTCGCATGTCCGAGGTGACTTCCGATTGGGGAACTCCAAAGACCTTCGCTGCAGTGGTGGTGTGAATGTCTTCTTCGTCACAAAATGCATCAATCATAGCGGGGTCACCAGAGAGCGCGGCCATGACGCGCAGTTCCACTTGCGAGTAATCCACCGCCATCAGAGTGAATTCTTTTCCTCGGGGGACAAATGCGCGGCGAAGTTCTCTCCCGAGATCTGAGCGGATTGGGATGTTTTGTAGGTTTGGCTCGCTGGATGCGAGTCGCCCGGTGGCGGCGATGAGCTGATGGAGGTGAGTGTGGATTCGTCCTGAGTGCACCGCCCGATGGTCGGGGAGGGCGTCCACGTAGGTTGATTTGAGTTTGGTGGCCTCACGATAACTTAAGATATTAGCAATGATCGGGTGCTCGCCAGCAAGAGAAGAAAGGGTTTGCTCATCGGTTTTAAACTGGCCCGTTTTTGTTTTCTTTGGTTTCTCGACCAGCTTCATTTCGCCAAAGAGAATTTCGCCAAGCTGTTTTGGAGACTTGAGATTAAATGAACGCCCTGCCGCAGATTCGATGTCTGCACTGAGTTGAGAAATTCTTTGAGAGAGTTCGCTTCCGACTTCATCGAGGATTTTTTGATCTACCGTGATGCCTTCCGCTTCCATTTCAACGAGAACTGGTAACAGGGGGGACTCAATGTTTTCAAAGACTGAAACCATGAGCTGTTCTTTGAGAGAGGGGAGAAGGGTTTGGTAAAGCTGAAAGGTGACATCGGCATCTTCTGCGGCGTATTCCGCCAGTTTGTCTTCGGGGATTCGGGAGGGATCGAGTTCACCTTTTTTTGCCTTCTTTTTCTCCGCCGCCGAGAAGAGATCGTCATCGTCTTGGCTTTCCTCGAAGAGATCGACCAGTTGAATCGGAGAATACCCTAAGAGATTCTCGGAGAGCGCATCCATGGTGTGTTTCTGATCTGGGGCAATCAGGATGTGAGCTAACATGGTGTCGAAAAAAGGACCGGAGACTTCGGTGCCGTGGCTTTTGAGGATATGAAGGTCGTATTTGAGATTGTGGCCGATTTTGAGTTTTGCGGATGAAAAAATCGCGCTGAGTTGCTCAAGGTATTTCGCGGGAACGTACCACCCGGTGTGAGCTTTGACAGAAAATGCGATTCCTAAGAGCTTGGCCTGGAAGCGATCAAGAGAAGTGGTTTCGACATCAAAGCAAAAACTCTCTGCTGCTGAGAGTTCCTTGAGAAGTTGATCTAAGTCTGTCTCGGTTTTGATCAATCGGTACTGATGTTCCGTTTCCGAGAGAGTGCGGAGATTTTGAAAGACGGGGGCGTTTTCTTCTTTTCCGGAAGTGGTAGAGGAAGAGCTGGAGTCTGGAAAGAGACGCTTGGTGAGGGTTCGGAATTCCCAACGTGTGAAGAGCTCTTTGAGAAGTTCGTCGTTTCGCTCTTGCAGGGCGAGTTCTTCGACCGATTTTGGAACTGGGACATCGAGGATGATCGTCGCAAGTTTCTTGGAGAGGAGACCTTGCTTGCCAAATTCGATGACGTTTTCTTTTTGTTTCCCTTTCAATTGATCCGTGCTCTCGACCAATTTTTCGACAGAGCCAAACTGCTTCATCAATTTTTTAGCGGTCTTTTCTCCAATGCCGGGAATGCCGGGAATATTATCGGAAGCATCCCCCCAGAGTCCGAGAATATCGATGACCTGTTGAGGGTTTTCAATTTCCCACTTTGCAAGAACCTCGGGAACCCCAATGACTTCGTGATCGGAGCCTTGTCGTCCCGGCTTCCACATGAAGGTGCGCGGTGCGACGAGTTGGGCGAAGTCTTTGTCGGGAGTGACCATGAAGGTGTCGATGCCTCCTTGCTGTTCGGCCTGATGTGCGAGCGTTCCGATGATGTCGTCGGCCTCATAGCCGTCTATTTCGATCACGGGAATATTGAAGGCCTGACACATGTTTTTCACTTCTGGGATGGCTAAGGCGAGTTCCTCTGGCATGGCTTCCCGCTGGGCCTTATATTGAGGATAGAGCGTGTGTCGGGGGGTCGGAGCCGAAGTGTCAAAGGCGACGGCGAGATGAGTGGGGTTCTCTTTTTCGAGTATCTGCAGCAGAGTATTGGTGAATCCGTAGATGGCTGAGGTATTCATTCCCTCGGAGTTAGTAATGGGGCTCCGAATGAGCGCAAAATGTGCGCGGTAGACCAAAGCCATGCCATCGAGGAGAAAAAGTCGGGAATTCGCCATGGCGCAGCTTCTTTGAAGAGCAAGAAAGGTCAATTTTTGTTTAGCCAAAAGGTTGGTACTTTGGAGGATGACAAGGCTTCAAGATCTGCCTAGAATCCGTCTTACACCTACATCATTCGCATCGTATTTTATGAAATATCTTATTTTTCTCGGCGTCCTATTGGGACTTTATTTCTTTGGCCGTATCGTGGGTCCGCATATCACTCCAATCTTAGTTTCTGAGGCGAAGCCATCCGAGAAGCTGAACCGGAACGTGAGAGTGACTCCGAGTGGGGTGATTATTGAGGTGAATCTGGCCGAAATGAGAGACTCGGAGCTTCCCGTGAAAATCAAAATGCTGGAAACAACCGAATTGCCGCTTGTGGCAGGAGATGGGCATAAACTTATCGGGAAAGATGAGGCGGTGACGCTGAAGAACCGAAATGGCGACCTCTTGATTATTGAGACCATTGATCAGATGGCCAAAGGCGAGGTGCCGATTGAATCGACGAATCTGTTCAATGTGATCGCGGAGTCGAAATTTATCGCAGCCGCAAAAGAGAAATTTGCGGCGATGGGAGGAGGTGAGACACCTCCAGTGACCTCACCTGTGGCACCGCAACCTCCCGCACCGAAGCCTCCAACAAAGGAGACCCCCAAGATTGCAGAAGTGACAAAGAAAGAGCCGATGGTGGAACCGGTCGCAGTCACTCCAGAGGAACCGAAAGAAGCTCCTCCTGAACCTGAGAAGTCATCTCGCTTGAGCCCTGAACAAATCATCGAAGCGATGAAAAAGAGTGTGCAGAGCGGCGCGGTGAAAGAGTTTAAATTTGAGCAGGTGAAAGGCTGGAAGGCTTCAGATGATGAGGAAATCGATGGTGTGACGTATCAAATTGGTTTCATTATTTATGAAGCTCAGACGATCTTCGGAAATAAAGATGTGAAGGCAAAAGCGCTCTTTTTGAATGGAGAACTCAATAAGTGGATCTATGCAAAAACAGGAATGCAAATTCGTTAAAAGCTCGCCTGAGTTGATGGAGTAAACCGCTAAAGACGTCAGTGAAGATGTTCCGAAAAATTTCTCTCTCTCTCCTTGTCGGTGGGCTCTTCCATTCTTCGGCCTCGGCTCAGGCCAAAGAGAACTTAACTTGGGAAGAGCTGCGAGAGCAGTATCAATGTCCGGCATGGTTTGCGGAGGCAAAGTTTGGCATTTGGGCTCACTGGGGCGCGCAATCAGTCCCCGAGTGGGGGGGCGGTTGGTATGCTAAGCACATGTACATGAAGGATGTGGGGCGAGAGACCTTTGGGAAACGTGCTTACGAACATCATCTTAAAACTTACGGACATCCCTCGGAAAAAGGCTTTAAGGATGTGATTCATACTTGGAAAGCCGAGAAGTTCGATTCCGATCACTTGGTCTCGTACTTTAAGAGCCTAGGAGCACGATATTTCGTCGCCTTGGCGAATCACCATGACCATTTTGACAATTTTGATTCGACGCATCAGGAATGGAATTCTGTGAGAGTCGGGCCGAAGCGCGATATTATTGGGGAATTTCAAAAATCAGCAAAAAAGTTCGGCCTTCCGTTCGGAGTGAGCTCCCATGATGATCGATTTTTGAAGTGGTGGTTGGGGGCGTTTGAGTCTGATCAAGAAGGACCGAAAAAAGGGATTCCGTATGACGGCCGCCTCACCAAAGAAGATGGAAAAGGGACTTGGTGGGAGGGGATGGATCCGGCAAACCTTTACGGCTTACCACCGGAAAAACGCACCCCGGAGTGGATCGATTCTGTGGGAAAAAATTTTGCGGACCGGCACCTTGAGCTAGTGACCAAGTATGAACCAGATTTTCTATGGTTTGATGGTTATGGGTTCCCGTATGAGAAATACGGAAAGCAAGTCTGCACGGAATTTTACAATCAAAGCCTGCGGAAGCATGGAAAGATCAACGCCGTCGTTTCCGGGAAATTTACCGATGAACCCTCCACGATCAAAGACATCGAGCGGGGAGTTGCCGATAAGATTTTGGCACAGCCATGGCAAGGGACCACCACTTTCACTTCGTGGTTTTTAAAGAAAGATAAGCCCATCAAGCACAGCGCGCGCTCTCTCGTGGAAGTGCTCTGCGATATCATCAGTAAGAATGGCAATTTTCTTCTGAATGTTGAGATGTATCCTGACGGATCGATCCCACCAGATCATAAAGCAGTGCTCGATGGCCTCGGGGCCTGGGTGAATCAGCATGCCGATGCGATATATGCCACCAAGCCCTGGAAAATTCATGGCGATAACTTGAATTCCATTCAACGTCGTCTTGAAGCAGAATCGATTGGTGAAGCTGATATCGATGCAGCCAAAAAGAACACAGGCGGGCACTTCAATGAGCGGATTAAAACGAGTCCTCCGTATGGTCATGACGAAGTAAGATTTACCACTAAAGGAGACATTCTTTACATATTTGTCCTCAATCCTAAATCTGGGGACATTTCCTTACCAGCGCTCGGATTAGGGTCGGTTCATCAAGCTAAAGAAATAGCTCAAATCCAGATGCTGAAAGGGGGCGCTCCGGCTGCGTTTACTCAAACACAGGAGACTCTTTCTTTGACGATCCCTGAAAGCAGTCCCAAGGATTTGACGATGGTGTTTCAGGTTCGCTTCAAATAGTGATTGAATGATCTCGCTTCTTGGTGACGTTATAGAGGTAGCGCGATGAAACATGAATACTCCTGGGAACAATCCTCCAGCTATGAAGCCCCGAAGGGTGATGGCCTTGGATGGGCGATTCTTGTGGCCGTTGTTTTGGCTCTCTTGATTCATGTCGCGTTTTTTATCTGGGGTGTGGGGAAGTTTATTGAAGTAGAGATCGCAGAGTCGACGGAGTGGGTTTCTGAACCCTTGCAACTTACCGCGAAGGATATGGAGATCGAGCCGATCTCGGAGGCTCCTCCTGAAGAGGAAATCGAGCGCCCGGAAGATGATGCTGATCTTATCGCCTCGGTAGAAGATATTCTGCCTGATCTCTCCGAAACGGAAATCGATGTTTCCCCTTTGGCTGAAGATGCGCTTCCGGATCTTAAGATTGAAAAACCTCTTCTTGATGGAGCGGAGGATGGTGATCTCATTCGAGCGACGGTGGGGCCAAGAGTGGCCACCAAGACTCCGGAGCCAGGTCAGGTTGAAAATTTATTTCCAGAAGCGAAGACGGGGCAGATTATTGTCGATCAAGGGAAGCCTCTGAGTGATGTGTTTGATCCCAATGCGCTCGCAACAGAGCTGGGCCGCAAAAAAGGAGCAGGCGGTTTGAGTGAACAAGGGGCCATCAAGGGGTATACGGGACTCAGCGCATATGCCAAAATGTCTCCGGGTGATCTTCAGCGCAATAAAGCTTCCATTGGAAGTGATTTACTCTTCGAATTTGGATCCTCGACTCTTCGGGATGACGCACGTTTGACTCTGATGACGGTGGCGATGTTGATTGATCGGAATCCGGATATGTATTGTTGGGTGGAAGGTCATACTGATTTAATCGGCAGTGATGCGTCGAACCGAATCCTATCTCGCAAGCGTGCGGATGCCGTCAAGAATTGGCTCGTTCGCGCCCTGAAAATTTCGACTCACCGCATTATCGTGCGAGCATTTGGTGAAGATCAACCAGTGGTTTTAGAAGGAACGGTGGAAGAGCAGGCACCAAACCGGAGGGTTGATATTAAGATGCGCAAGGCGAAACCTGAACCGATTGTTCCGAAAGTGACTCCAAAAGTTGTCCCGAAAGTTATTCCGGTAGAGCCTGAACCGGCTCTCGTGATTCCAAAAGCGGAAGTGATTGAAGAAGAAATTCCTGCCCCAGCTGAACCCGTTGAACCAGAGATTCCAAAAGCAGAAGTGATCGAAGAGGTGCCAGAGCCTGAAATTCCACGTGCCATTCCGGTGGAAGAATCTCCTACGGAGTGAATCAATTCATGCCTCCTCTCACCGTCCTCCCACAACCTGAAAATTGGAATGCCGTGTTAGGCTTCGATTTTGATGATACTTTAGTGGGTCATGATCAAGTGCCGCTCATTGCCTCGGACTTTTTTGATTGTATCAAATGGATTCGCGCCAACTACGGGGCCGCTTGGGGAATCTGCACCGGCCGTTCCCTGTATCAATTGATCGAAGGTTTTAATGAAGCGAAATTTCCCTTTCTTCCTGATTATGTCGTGGTGCGTGAACGTGAAATTTTCACACCGGGGGATTTCGGACGTTGGACTCCAGATGAGGCGTGGAATACTTCTTGTGAGAAGGAACATCATAAACTCTTTCGGAAAGCAAAGCGTCCGCTAAAGAAAATCCAAAAATTTGTAGAAACTGAAACGCAAGGCCGTTGGGTTTCGGTTGAAGGTGATGCCGCTGGCATTGTCGCATCCACGGTTGAAGAAATGGATGGAATTTTGACATTCGTGAAAGAGGTGAAAACTCCTCCTAATCTCACCTATGAACGGAACGGCATTTACTTACGCTTTAGCCATCATGAATTCAGTAAAGGGACTTGTCTGGTCGAGGTGGCAAAACGCTGGGGACAAACTCCTGAGACGATTCTCGCGATTGGAGATAATTTTAATGACCTCAGCATGCTGCAGCCGGAAGTTTGCGCTTCTTGTGGCTGTCCTGCAAATGCGGTGCAAGCCGTACGAGATTGGGTGAGGGAGAGAGGGGGAAAGGTGGCCTCTAAGAATACCAGTCATGGGGTCATGGAGGTGTTAGGCCATTATTTTGAGAAATGATTTCTTTGGTTAGCGAACTGGGAGCCTTTATTTTGATCATGGCTCTGGGGCAGTTTAGCCCAGGGCCTGACATGATTTTGCTCACCCGCACGGCTCTGGCAGAAGGTCTAAAGGCGGGGATTTTGACCGTGTTTGGGATTGTGACTGGTCTCGCGGTTCATGCTTGTGCGGCCCTATTCGGGATGGCGGCTATTATCGCGGCTGGCGGTTGGTTTGCCGTCCTGATCAAGGTGGCGGCGGCATGTTATTTAATCTGGTTGGCGATTCAGCTTCTACGTGCACGAGGGGATGCAGGTGAGGTGAAGTTGTCCCGTCACTCGCCTTACTATCGAGGACTGCTTTGCAATTTACTGAACCCGAAGGTCGTCATTTTTTTCGCAGGCGCGGTGGCTCCCTTTTTAGCTCATTCCTCTCCAGTTCTCCTCGGACTTGTGATCGTGGGGGAGGGACTCCTGCTGTGGTCACTCTGGGTGGTCCTTCTTCAGCAAGAAAAGATCAGGGGGATGTATCAAAAAGCGAGCCGCTGGATCGACCGAGGCTTCGCTTTGGGCTTGATTGGATTAGCGTGGTTTACGCTTTATTCTTTGGTTTCTGGGACGACTTCATAGAGAAGTGAATTCTCTTTTTTGAGGTGAGTTGCCGCGAGCTGGCTGAGCTCTTCCAGGGTGATGCTAGCGTAATCGGCCTCACGATTGCGAGCGAGCTCAAGTGCGTTTGGATTTGATTGCGAGCTGGAGAGGACGTTTTGAAGCCAGTAGCTATTCTGGCGTTTTGATTGCTTGAGATTGGATTCGATGGGTTTCCGGGCTCGTTCTAACTCATCGGCAGTGACGCCATTCTGGGCTATTTGATGAGCAAGCTGAATCATCAGTTCTCCGTATTTTTTGGTCTCACCGGGTTTGACCTGAGCGACGGCCTGGAGGTATCCGTAGTCCAATTGGGTGTTTGGATTCGCGGAGGCGCTTGGGCTGTATGAACCTCCAAGTTTTTCTCTGATTTCTTCCCGGAGTTTGTCGCTGAGAATTGCGGCTAGAAGATTGAATCGGCGGATTTGTTTTTCATTTTGATAAGCCCCTGGGATACTCCAGGCTGCAATGGCCATGGCATTGGGGATTTTCGATTCAAAGGTGAATTTTTTCTGCGCTGGGCGTGCGGGAATCTGGATTTTACGGAGGGCGCTAAAGTCGCGCGGCTCGTTCGTTCTTTTTGGTAAAGACCCAAAGGTTTTTAGAATGAGGGCGGTGGCTTTTTCGATGTCAAAATCGCCCACAAGTGAAAGCTCGATGGGGCTGTTTTTAAGTTCAGGATTCAGCCAATCTTGGACCATTTGAGTGCTGTAAGATGAGAGCGCTTCTTGGGTGGGGAATAGTGAGCGGAAGTCTCCTCCGGTCATGTCCTTTTCCATTTCGAGGGAGGCTCCCATCATGCTGTGCTTGATCTGATTGTAGATCATGGGGATTTGCATTTTGAATTGGCGTTCTCCTTCTGCGCGGTAGCCAGGGTCAGTGAGGTGAGCGCACATGAGTTGAAGCTGAAGTTCTAAGTCATCAGGAGTGGTGCGCCCGAGGAGCCGGAGATCGGATTCGGTAATTTGAAAGCCGACTCCCACGTTTTTGCCAGCGAGGACGCGCTGGAGGTCGTCGACCGAGTGTTTCCCTAGGCCGCCGCCCTGATATACTGCCGAGGCAAATTGATGAAGGCCTGGTTTGTCCTGCGGCATCTTGAAGGTGCCGGAGCCAAAACGAGCGACAAGACTGATCGAGTTTTTTTCGAAATCTGTCTTCTTCAGGTTCACTCGAATATTGTTATCGAGGGTAAGTTGAGTGATGGCGAGGTCTTCGATTTGTTTCTTCTCAGTCACGGTTCCGGGAGTGCCAGACTCGTGGTATGCGAATGCCGCGACGGTGGCATTTTCTGGCGCTGTGACTGGAGTTTTGGCACTGGCGAGATAAAGGTCTTTGAGTTTGTCTTTCGTATCTTCGGCGGCCTCATTTGTGACAAGAATCAGGGAAAGGTCAGGGGTATCCCAAAAGGTTTTAAATGCCTCGTGTAGTCGAGCTGGAGTTAAGGTCGCGAGGCCTTCTTTTGTGAGGCTGAGTTGATCTTCTGGTGTCAGGACAATCGCTTTTCGATTCACTGCACTGACATAGCTCATGGCGATGCCTTGCGAGTCACGGGTATCGGCTCGTTTGACGGCTTGTTCTGCGGCATTCATCCACTGAGCGCTGATTTCATCGATTTCGGCTTGGGTGAAGCCGTGCTCGAAGGCCCGTCGGAATTCTTGCTCCATGACAGGGAGCGCTTTTTCCCACTGATCCTCCGCCGGAGAAACGGTGATTGATCCGGCTTCAACCATGTTGAAATAAGTCGAGCGGCTTCCTCCTCCAGAGAGGATGGGGGAGTTTTCTTTCTTTGCTAAAATATCAAAGCGACGGCTCAAAATGGCATGTGCGGCATTGAGCGGATAAAAGGCGAGACGTTCCGCTTTGGTGTCTGGCTTTCGCGTGAAGGGGCGGATCGAATGAAGAGTGAGGTTGTCGGTGGTGATTTCCTTGTCAGTGAAGACGGCGGTGCGGAACCCGAAGCCAGTGGGAGGAATATCTTTTTTAGGATTTTTACCCGCAGTGGCAGGATTTGTGAGGGAAATGAAAGAATCACGGACTCGCTTTTCCATCTCTTCGACCTTGAAGTCCCCCGTGACGATAAAGGTCATGCGCTCAGGGGTGTAAAAGTTTTTGTAAAAATGGACGAAACGTTCGCGCGGAGCTGACCGAATGACCTCTTCCGTCCCGATGGGAAGTCTCTTCATTAAGTGAGAGTCAGGGAGGAGGTAGTCGAACTGTTTGATAAACATGCGGAAGCTCACCGAATCTCGGGAGGTTTTTTCTGAAATGATGACTCCGCGTTCTTTATCGATCTCATCCAGTTTGAGAAGAGCTCCATCCGCGAAGTCACGCATCACGGTGAAGGTGAGATCGACTGTTTCATCCGTCATGTTCGGGAGGTCGAGCATGTAGACTGTTTCATCGAACGATGTGTATGCATTGGCATGAGCCCCGAAGGAGATTCCGAGGCGTTGCATTTTGGGAATGATTTCTGCCGCCGTGAAATTTTTTGTCCCATTGAAGACCATGTGCTCTAAAAAATGGGCAATGCCACGTTGGTCATCGGCTTCATGGAGTGAGCCAGCCGCGATATGAAGACGGACTGAAAAACGTCCGGGAGGTTCTGCGTTGGGACGGATGATATACTGAAGTCCGTTGTCCAGAGTTCCGAAGACGGTCTTGGGATCAGGTTTGAGTTCCGAGATCTGGGCGAGCGCGGGAATGGTCAATGCGATCAGGGAAGAGAGAATGGAGAACTTCATAAGGTGATGTTGTGAGTGGGTTAAATATAGAACATAGGCTCTGAGTCTGAAGCGAGAGACTCCAGATTTGCTGAATCGAGGATATTGCGAGTCGCTTGCTGAATCTCTTCCCAGATGGGGGAGATGGGATTGTTATGATTCTCGGAGGTCGATTCGCTCAGGCTTTCAGGTTCCAGTGCTTCTACAACTTGTAGGAGCGTGATTTTGTCGGGGCTTTCGGTCAGCTTCCAGCCTCCTGTTTTTCCACGGCGGCTCGTAATCATGCCCGTCCGTTTTAGCTCATTCAGTATCTGAGCTAAAAAACTAGATGGTATCGATTCGTTCTCTGCAATATCATCTGCACGAACAACCGACTGTCCATCGTGCTGCTTGGCCAAATGAACCAAAGCCCTGCTTGCGTAATCCAGCTTTTGCGTAACCCTCACTGATGAAAGGAGAACACACCGAGATGACGAGCGCCAGCACTTATGAGCCGCTTTTATGCGCAGAAGGGAAACCTGATTTAGAAAAGATATGGGCCGCAATCAGCCAAGAGGCCGCACTGATTGCAAAAAATGAGCAGCGTCTCACGCCTTTAATCTCTGATATTTTCTTAAAAAGAAACAGTCTTGGAGCTGCGGTGGCGGCACGATTATCTCGCAAATTGGCACGGGAAGATATGACCCGTGACGAACTTTTACCTCTTTTGGAGGAAATTCTTACCGATCATAAAACGCTCGTAGACAGTATGGCGGCTGATCTTTTGGCGATTGCTGAACGTGATCCAGCCTGCACCTCGATCATTCAGCCTCTCTTGTATTATAAGGGATTCCTGGCGATTTCGACTTATCGCGTGAGCCATCAGTTGTGGCAGAATGAGCGACATGATCTAGCGCTCTACTTTCAGGGGCTTTCTTCGGAGGTCTTTGGGGTGGATATTCATCCAGCCGCTCGTCTTGGATGCGGCCTTTTTCTCGATCACGCGACCAGCGTAGTGATGGGGGAGACGACGATTGTAGAAGACCATGTTTCGATTCTTCATGAGGTGACTCTGGGAGGGACTGGAAAGATTTCAGGTGCTCGACACCCCATTATCCGTTCAGGAGTCTTGATTGGAGCGGGGGCGAAAATTCTCGGTCGAGTGGAGATTGGAGCGGGTGCAAAAATCGGTGCGGGCAGTGTGGTATTGAATGATGTGGAGCCTCGCAAAACCGTCGCTGGAGTTCCGGCCGTGGTAGTGGGAGAGAGCTCGTCTTCGAATCCCGCGCAAGCGATGGATCAGAGCTTATTCTGTTCTGAATCTCAGAAAGCAGGGGATGATAGCTTGAAGGGTTCTGGACTCTAATGCGGGGGCATTGTTAAGCAATCTGGGGAGTAATTTCCTCTGAGAGAAAGATCGATATTTTGTAATGGCACCTTGTTAGATGATGAACGATAATCTCGGCGTTATGATTACCATTTTCGCTTCTTTCACTGGCATCATAGGCATCCTCATCGGTGGCTTGATTGTTCTCGCTGTGATTTTAGGACTGTTCCTTGTGTTGCAATACAACGGTCTGGTGAAACATCGAAATCGCTACCGCAATGCCTTTGCGCAGATCGACGTGCAGCTCAAGCGTCGCCATGATTTGATTCCTAATTTGATCGAAACAGCCAAGGCCTATCTCTCTCATGAGCGTGAAACCCTTGAAGCTGTCATCCAGGCTCGTAATGCAGCGGAATCAGCCCGGACCGATGTGAATGTTGATAATAAAGCGGGCATGGAAAAGCTCATGAAAGCTGAAAGCGGACTGGGTTCTGTTTTGGGGCGCCTTTTCGCTCTGTCCGAGGCGTATCCAGATTTGCGTTCGAATGAAAATATGAAGCAGCTGAGCGAAGAGCTCACAAGCACCGAGAACAAAGTGTCTTTTGCACGTCAGAGCTACAATGATTCGGTGATGAACTACAATAATAAGCGGGAAGCGTTCCCGAGTAATATTGTGGCGAATTCCTTTAATTTTACGCCCGCCGTGCTCTTTGAGGTCGCAGATGAGTCGGAGCGTGATGCGATTAAAGTCAGTTTCTAAATTCTGACTGATGGATTTCTTTGAGGCTCAGGATCACGCCCGTCGCCGCACCAAATGGCTGGTCCTTTGGTTTTTACTGGCGGTGCTTGGGGTGGTGATTGCCGTCAATGCACTGGTGTTTTTGATCTTCCAGGGGCAGGGGATGGGGGAGCAAATTTCGTTTGGATTTATCCTCCCGGTGAGTGTCATTACGGGTGGACTGATCCTGGGGGCGAGTGGATTTAAGTCCCTCCAGCTCAATGCAGGCGGGGCGGTGGTTGCGGAAGATCTCGGGGGGCGCTTGGTCATGCCGGGAAGCACCGATTTTGAAGAACGTAAGCTTTTGAATATCGTCGAAGAAATGGCGATCGCATCAGGCATGCCCGTGCCGCAGGTCTACCTGATGGATCAGGAAGAGGGGATCAATGCCTTTGCGGCAGGCACGGAACCATCGAATGCAGTTATTGGAGTCACACGTGGATGTGTGCAGCGACTCTCTCGTGACGAGTTAGAAGGGGTCGTGGCACACGAATTTAGCCATATTCTCAATGGAGACATGAGCTTAAACATGCGTCTCATTGGATTGATTTTTGGTTTGATGGCCATTTCCATTGTCGGGCGCAGCCTTTTTGAGGTGATGCGTTTTTCCAGCTACTCTTCCCGTAGGAATGATCGTGAAGGGGGGGGGATTGGCATTGCACTTTTTATTTTGGGAATTGGCTTACTCGCGGTGGGATCGATTGGAGTCTTTTTTGGTCGGATGATTCAGGCCGCCATTTCCCGTCAGCGGGAATACCTTGCAGATGCTTCGGCGGTCCAGTTTACGCGGAATCCAGACGGGATTGCCAATGCTTTGAAGAAAATTGGTGGACTATCGATGGATAATAAGATGGTGAATGCGAAGGCTGCGGAGGCCAGTCACATGATGTTTTCTGACGCCGGTCTCTTTAGTTTTGGCTTGGCCACGCATCCCCCGCTTGAGGTGCGAATTCAGGCACTTCAGAAAAGCTGGGACGGGAAATTTTCTGATTCAGACCTCCCACCGGTGGCCCGTGATCATGCGCGGCCCAAGCAGAAGTCTCGCTCACCATTGGATCTTCCCGTGATTTCAGGGCTCGGTGCTCTTGATGAAATGGGGAATGAAGAACGATTGCGCATCGAGAACGGGCACAAAATCCATGAAGGTCTAAGAGACAATTGGAAGCGAGCAGCGCATGATCGAGAAGAAGCTCAGGCTCTCGTATTTGGTCTCCTACTTGCTGAAGATGGAAAATTGCGAGATGGGGAGATGCGTTTTCTTGAGAAAGCTGCCGGTGAAGAAGCGGCTCAGTTAGCACAACAATGGCAGGGTGAGGTGCGCGATTTACACTCAGCTCGTAAGATTGCCCTGATTGATTTAGCTCTTCCCACTCTACGAGGCTTGAGCCCGCTGGAGTATGAGCGTTTTTTGAAGGTAACGCAGTGGCTCATTGCCAGTGATGCTCAGGTGGATCTCTTTGAATTTATGCTTCAGCGAGTAGTGGAGCGTCATTTGGTCAGTCATTTTGAAAAACGCGGATTTAGAAAAATTCGTTACACGAAATTTTCCCAATTATCCGAAGAGGCAAATGTCTTAATTTCGACGATGGCTGGAGTAGGTGCGAGTAGCGAGCAGGAGGTGCGTAAGGCGTATGCGGAAGCGGTGACATCATTGCCTGGTTGGAATCAGTCTCTCGTAGGAGGGTCAGCTCTGAGTGAGCTGACGCAAATTCTGACACGCTTTGATCAAGCGTCACCTTTGGTTAAGAAGAAGCTTCTCTTAGCATGCGGTCGCGCGGCTGCTGCTGATGGGGATCTCGCAAATCGTGAAGCGGAGATGATCCGTGCCATTGCCGACTCCATCGGATGTCCGGTGCCACCTTTTGTCGAGGCACTTGAAGAAACAGCTGCGTAAGCTCAGGAAGAAATTAAAGACAGGCGGTGGGCGTCAAAAAAATTCAGAAATACGCCCTAGTAGAATGCCTAACCGAAGAACTTTTTATTGTTTCAAAATTCGCATTAGCGATCCTTTTTCAGAACCTCTTCGTGTTCAAGGAAAAGTGCTCCTGTTATTCTCTCTGAGAGAGAGAATAGTTGGTGTGAATGATTTTAGAACCTCTAGTAATAATCTCTCAGGAGGAATGTTATTAGGAAAAGTGAAAACGTAACAAAGTAATCAAAGCTTAATTTTTTTTTTGAATGAACACGCATCAACTGTAATATTGATTCAGTAAATAAAATTTTTTTAACATTAGTTCTGCAGAGCGATGTTGAAATTTAACTGAGCTAAATTAGGTGTCACCTTTTGAAGAGATGTGATTTGGACTCGTAAAGCCGATGTGACAAAGAGTTTCGGAGCTTTTCTGCGCATCGCATTAAATATCCTTTAATTAGACGCTTCACTGAAAAACAGTCTGCCAAAGAAAAGGCGCTGTATCGGAAATGATATACAATTTCTCGAGTGGATTTTGTAAGTTTCCTGGTTTTGATTATCACGAAAACAAGAATTGAGACATCCTCTTGCATTGTGAATTTTTTTTTACTATTACGTAATTCGAACGATGAATATTTTTTACCGATTTCTTCTGATTAATTCGACAATTTGTTCATTCGCATGGGCTCAAGATCACGACCACCAAGATCACGATCATCACGATCATTCGCATGGAGAGCCGGTCGATGAAGCCACACTCAAAGCGAATCTTGAGAAATGGGAAAAATGTCTTAAAGAAAGAAATTTGAACGAAAAACAGCTCGCGGTGATGGGAGCTGTTTCGAAAAGACTCGATCCTGAAGTTTTCTTAAAATTATCGAAGGCAAGACAAGATCTGCTCATTCAATACTCCGAAGATTTATCAACTGACCGGGGGGTTCCTCGTTTGTGTTGGGCTCCCGATACTCCAGACGAAGTTTTTGAAGCATTTCACGTCGCGGAGGAAGTGGCGAATGAAATCAATGGGATGCTGCCCCAGGATCCACAAGAAGCGCGACAGATCTCTGATACGAATCGATGGAGCCAAACTGCGGTGAATGGTTCAAATCAAAATGTGCAGGGCAGACCCGTCACTCTGACTTGGAGTATTGTCCCAGATGGAACCACGGTCCCAGCGTTCTCAATTGGAAATCAGGAACCCAGTAACTTGAGAGCTCGCCTTGCGGACATCTTTGGTGGATCTGCCACCGCACCAGCAGAAGATCAGAGCTGGTTTTCCCTTTTTGATGATACCTTTCAGAATATCGCAGCAAACAGCGGGCTTTCTTATCAATATGAGCCCAATGATGATGGAGCGACTATTTCAAACTCCTCATTCACAAACCGTGGTGTTCTCGGAGTGCGAGGAGACATCCGTATTTGTGGTCGACGAATTGATGGCAATGGAAGTGTTCTGGCCTTCAATTTTTTTCCAAGCTCGGGGGATATGGTGTTGGATACGGCCGATAACTTTTTCGCTACAACTAGTGCCAGAGGGTTTCGTAATGTGATCGAACACGAACATGGGCATGGATTGGGACTGCCTCATGTTTGTCCAAGGAATCAAACGAAGCTGATGGAGCCTTTTATTAGCACTCGTTTCGATGGCATTCAGTTTGACGAGATTTATTCATTGAACCGTTTGTATGGGGATTTTTTCGAGAAACACAACGAGAGCCGAAATAATGATTCTGTCGCTAATGCAACTCCTCTTTCGGTAACGCTCGATCAGGATTTTGCAGGGCCAGTTTTTTTAAGTATTGATGATAATAGCGATACAGATTTTTATTTACTCCCAAATCTCTCGGAGAATATCGGCATCACTTTCACGGTAAATCCTAGTGATGATATTTATCTCGAAGGCGGGCAAAATCGGGATGGGAGCTGCTCTGCGGGGACAACTTTTAATTCCAACGAAATTCACGACCTTGATATCGCGATCATCGGGCCTGATCAAAGCACGGTCCTGCGAAGCGCTTCCAGTAACCCACGGGGAGAAGGAGAATCCATCGTTTCCTTTACCACCCCAAGTGCTGGAAACTACTATCTCCGGGTCAGGGGTGAAAATGTCAACCGGTGCCAGCTTTACCGCATGGAAGTGTCCCTAGATCAGGATAGCGGGCCCACAATTCCTAATTCTCCGAGCAATCTGGTGGCCATTACTTCTGGGAACAATGGCATCAGATTACAATGGGCTGATAACTCTAACAATGAAACTGCCTTTAATGTAGAGCGGCGGGCGGAAGATGAAGAAGATTTCACCTCACTAGCGATCACTGCGAGCAATGAAGACTCATTCACTGATACAACGGGAATTGCTGGCGTGAATTACTTTTACCAAGTCAACGCCATCAATGACACCCGAGTGTCTCCAAGCTCAAATCAAATCAATGCCATCGCAGTTGATCTTTCGGCAAGCTCGTATAGCTATGATCTCGGTTTATTGAACTCACCCAAAAGCGCTGGCACGGATTTGATTTTTCCAGACACTCGAGGTGATATTTCATGGAATGGCGAGGTGATCGGCCGAGACCGTGGGGGTTCTAGTAGCGTGGATTCCTTGGACCGAGATTTTGTCTTTAGTAGTTCTGCCCGCGTCCTGGAGCATGAAATTACCAATGGCCTCTGGCTTGTGACGGTCAGATCAGGGGATGCGAATTTTGCCCATGATAATATTGCAATCCGAGCAGAGGGAGAAGAAGTGATTTCGCAGATTTCTACCATGGCAGGCTCCTTCGTAGAGAGATACTTTCTCGTTAATGTAAATGATGGAGGACTCACGTTACGTTTTTCAGATGAAGGGGGGAGTGGCCCAAATTGGGTTTTAAACGGGCTGTCTTTTGAAAGAGTCGAAAATACCGACAGTGATGATGATGGAGATGGGTTGAATATTCTTAGCGAATTATTTTTTGGCACTGATCCTGGAGAAAATACATCTCGTAGCAGTATCTTCAGTTTAGTCGATCTGGATGGACGCCTGAGCTATACTCGGAGTACCACGTCAAATATTGATTTCACGTATGAGTCTTCGACGAATTTGATCGATTGGTCTCCTTTTACTCCTACGCAGGGAGAAAACATTTCACCTTTAAGTAATGGGCAGGAGCAAGTGGAAATCGTCTTACCCCTTCAGCAAAATCAAACCTTCATTCGCCTTCGCTTAACTGCTCCCTAGGGGTAAGCGAAGTAGATGTCCCCTCTGT
>CALGLJ010000091.1 GCA_937930235.1 uncultured Verrucomicrobiales bacterium
TGGCGTAAAAATCTTAGCTCTTCACCCAACTAGGGCGTTGGTTTTCGGTGATTTCGGCGTCGAGTTCTTTCATGCGCAGTTCAAGTTTCGCGACGATCTCGGGGTGCTTTTCGGCGAGGTTGTTCTGCTCGCCGATGTCCTCGCTTAAGTCGAAGAGGAGGACTTGAGATTTTTGGGCCTTCTGATTTTTTCGCTTACGTCTTTTTTTAATGAGGAGTTTGTAATTGCCTTGGCGAAGTCCTTCGAGGTTCCCGTTGGAGGTGTAGTAAATGAATTCCTCGCGCGGGCTTTTGACGTCTTCGGTCAGAAGTGAAGAGATATCGAGGCCATCGATTTTCTGGTCTTTTGGCAGTTCTGAATTCGTGAGAGCTGCGATGGTGGGGAGAAGGTCGATGGTTACGCAGAGTTTGTCACAGGTGGTGTCGGCAGGGATGCGACCGGGAGCCCACATGACACAAGGAACGCGTTGCCCGCCTTCGAAAGTAGTGCTTTTTCCTGCGCGGAGTGGTCCGGCGGAGCCGCCGTGGTGCTTGAATTGAAGCCAAGGGCCATTGTCGGTGGTGTAGATGACGTAGGTTTTTTGATCGAGCTTGAGTTCGCGGATGGTGTTGATGAGGCGACCGACTTCGGTGTCGATGTGCTCGATGGTGTTGGTGTAGGCATTCTTTGGGTCGGGGTCGCGAACGTCATCGGGAACGTAGAGCGGGATGTGGGGCATAGAGTGGGGAAGATAGAGAAAGAAGGGCTCGTCTTTGTTGGCCTTGATGAAGTCGATTCCCTTCTGCGTGCAGCGGCGGGTGATGGTCCGCTGATCGACGGGGAGTTCGACGATTTTTCCATTCTCCATGAGAGGGGTGTTCCATTTCGTCAAAGTGGATTCAGGATCGGCCCAGAGGATATCCATTCCGCCGTGGCCCCCTTTTGGCCTCCCCTTGTTGTCGGGGTGATTCATGTCGTTGGAGTATGGGATGCCGAAGTAGGTGTCGAAGCCGTTTTGTTGGGGGAGAGTTTCGGGGTGATGTCCGAGGTGCCATTTGCCAAAGGCGGCCGTTTTGTAACCTTGGGCTTTGAGATGGTCAGCGATGGTGTGTTCGCTGGGGTTGAGACCTTTTTTGGATGAAGGATAAAGGACGTGTTGGTGCATGCTGACCCGCTTGGGATAGCAGCCAGTGAGGAGGGCGGCCCGGGAAGGAGAGCAGACGGGAGAGGCCACCATGAAGTTGGTGAACTTACGGCCTTCTCTGGCGAGGCGGTCGATGTGTGGAGTCTTGATGGTGGTGGAGCCGAAGCAGCCGAGGTCTCCGTATCCTTGGTCATCGGTGAAGATGATGATGAAGTTCGGCTTATCAGCGGCGCGGGCGATGAGGCTGGTGACCAAAAAAACGAGGAGGAGAATCTTGCTCATGAAGCGTGATCCTGCCTCCTCGTTGAAGATTGTGAAGGGGGAATTTACGTACGAAGATCGGATTGGTTCTGCGTATTTCGTTTAGTCATCTCTTTCTAGTTCTGAGTGAAATTCTACGCGAAGCATATTTGGAACTCTTATGCCTTGCTTCGTAAATGTTAAAAATGATATCTATTGTGGAATGAATAGAGGTTTGATGGTTGTCTTGGGTTGTGTCTTGATCTTTGCAGGTTATTTTGCAGGTCGAATTTCGAAATCTGGAGTGGTAGCTACGGCTGCTATATCTGATGACGTTGAAGATTCGAGAAGGACACACCGTGGACGTAAGTTGAGTAAGCGAGAGTATCGAGAGAGCCCAGCTCACCCAAGCAATTTGCGGAAAGAAGGTGGAATTGAAGCGGGGATGGCTTATGTCTTAGATGAGAATGATCCTGTCCAAAGAACGTTAAAAATTCATCAGTTACTCGAAAGTATTAACGCTGATAATTGGCAGGAGTTGGTAGAAGGGATGATTCGCTCGAATGGGGAGACTGGCCGAAATGCGGATTACCATTTACGAGCAATTTTGATTCGGATTGGGCAGGTCGATGGTCAAAGGGCTCTCGAAGAAGGAGTAGGTATTAAGACGGGGAAAGATGCTCGAGGTGAGCTTCTCTATGGCTGGGCGATGAAAGATCCACATGGGGCGTGGGCTTGGGCGAAAAGATTCAATGAGGAAAACCCCGATCGCAAAATCGGAATCTATGGGTCCGCTTTTGGAGGATTGACGCGAACGAATCCAGAGATGGCAACCCGTCTCCTTCAAGAGATGCCAGATGAGGAATGGAGTATGGCGATTGGAGGTTATATCCGAAATCTGATTCGTTCGGAAACTTTAGATCGCACGGATGAATGGCTCGAAGATGTGATGGCAAGTGAGCGACCAGAGGCGCTCAAGCGGTCGGCAATTTGGACGATTAGTAAAACCGTGGGGCAAACTGCCCGCAATTTGCGTGCTCCAGAAAAAATTGCTCAATGGTATGATGATTTTGGACAAGCCGCTGATAGCGAGGACCGGAGAATGGCGGTTGATTTTATTCACAAGAGCGGGCAGAGAGATGGGGCGAATGCTGCGCAGCTACTTGATCAATTTAGCAAGAG
>CALGLJ010000092.1 GCA_937930235.1 uncultured Verrucomicrobiales bacterium
CGCATCTTGATCCTGTAGCTTTGCAACAACGGCATCCTTAATTTTCACCACGATATCAGCAACCTTCTCTTCCACTGGCGCACTCGGCTCTATCCATTCAGCGAGATCCGAGCCAAAGAGCGCCAAAATTAATCCCATCGCGGCGCAAGCGAGAGCAATCACTCCAAGAATCGGTCGAACAGGTTTTTTCATGAATCTAATCTCGTCGTTGCGCGATGCTCGTCATCATATGATCCGAAGGCTGAACATTCATCTTCCGATTCTCTTTTCAAGACTCAGCACCAGACACCAGACACCAGACACTAGGCGCTGGCCTTGACCGCATACATTTTCTCCTGCACCCGGTTGTCGAGATCGTTTACCAAACCTGGTTCGTTCAACGAATCTAGCACGTCTCGATAGTTCGCGGCGACAGTTTCATACTCCTCCAAAGCGCTCTCGAGATTCTTTTCAAAACACTCCATGGCGAGTTCAAAATACTCTAAGCCTTCATCAACATGACCCTGCCTCACCATCACCAGGGCGTAGTTATGATAAGACTCGGCTGTATCCGCGTGATCCTTGCCTAAAAGACGTATCCTCACATTCAGGGCGGTGAAATGAAGCTCCTTGGCTCGTTCTTGTTCGTCTTTCTTAAAGTAGAATGTCCCCAAGTTATTATAGCGCAGGGCGGTATTCTCATCTTCCATCCCAAGTTCGGATTGGGTTAAAGTCAGAGCCTTTTTAAAGAAAGATTCCGCCTCGTCGATGTTGCCTTCTGATTCATAAATGAACGCTAAGTTATTACAGAAATCCGCGATATCGAGAAACGCCGGAGGCTCAAGTCCTTCAAAATGCTGAATTGCACGTAAGTAATATTTTTTCGCCTGTTCAGGATCATCACTAAAGTCATGCAAGACCGCGAGGGAAGAGTTAATCCGTGCACGGTCTTCCTCAAAACCTTCATTGCGCTGAAGAAAGTGGAGACCTTCCAGATACCCCATCTCGGCGGCTTCATTTTCTCCCAACGCTCTATACATGTCAGACTGAGACTCCAAAGCCAAAGCAAGCTCTGCCTCTAAATCATCGTCCGATCCCAGACGCATTCGAATATCATCAATAAAGGCTTCCGCAAAATCACGTGCTTCATCAATTTCGCCGCTTTCGTAGTACAACATGAGTTGTTCCCCAAAGGTAAGAGTTTGGGTCGGTGGGTCTGCTTCCATGGTGCTCATGTCGTATTATTTTAGGAAATTGAATCAAATTCCGCTGAGGTCTGTCCACATAATGCATATTTATTTAAGAAAATCAAGACAGTGATCACGACTCTTTGGTAATTTACCATAAATCTGCATAATTCCCTGAGCGCCCACATGACCTAATCCCAAAAATTTCGTGATCTCTTTTTCGAAGTGAATCACTCCTTTTCTCTGCCCTCCTTCTTCTCCCAGCCAAGTAAATGCCCGCTGGAGGAGGCCATGCATCTCCGGTTCAGAATGCTCTATTTCCAAGACCATTTCCAGCAACTGACTGAAATAGCTCGCCACTAGGGTGTTACGATAACTTTTCCTCAAATCGAAGCGATGATTCAGCACATGGACCTCTTTCAGGCGATGTAATTCACTCTTACGGTGTCGATGCCATTCAAATTCAGCTTCTACGAAAAGATCAATCTGACCTGCAAAACGACTCTTAGCCTGACGCGCTCCCTGAGCCACGGTCTTGATCAAACCGTGTTCCGCCGTCATCCAAAGGACAATCAAGCTACTCTCGGTCAGCTTAGTCAGTCGAATGATTGTTCCCCTCGCGCTCTCCATTTCGCCCACACGCTATCAGAGTTTGCCCTCTTTTGTCTTTCTTCTTTCATTCGCCTCCCCTACCTCATTGCTTACATGGCTAACGAATCCATCGCTGACCTCCTGGCGGTCGATACCGGTCCCATCGCGGATCGTCTATCGGAACTCAGGAGGTACCTTTGACATCCCCACTCTCGAAACTCAAATCGAAGCACTGGAAGAACAGGCAGCTCATCCCGAATTCTGGAACAACCAAAATCGAGCTCGTGACATCCTTGCTGAAACAAATCTTTTAAAAGGGAAACTCGTCCCCTTTCTGCAACTGGAAAAAGATCTCGAAAATCTCCACGCTACCATAGAACTCGCGAAAGAATTCGATGATCTGGACTCGGCCAAAGAAGCCAGCACCAGCTTTCAAACACTCAATAAAGAGCTCGAATCCTTCGAACTCTTGACCCTCCTAGACGCTCCATCCGATTCAAACAATGCCTACGTCGTCATTCAAGCCGGAGCCGGTGGCACGGAAGCTTGCGATTGGGCTGGAATGCTCTATCGGATGTATATGCGGTGGGCCGAGCAACAGGGCTTCAAGGTCACCGTGACCGACTATCAGGAAGGTGATGGAGCCGGAATCGCATCGGCCGCGCTAAAAATCGATGGCCCATATGCATACGGATACCTCAAAGCGGAACGAGGCGTTCATCGTCTCGTGCGGATTTCCCCCTTCGATAGTGCTGGCAAACGCCACACCTCCTTTGCCTCTCTCGATGTCACTCCCGAAATCGATGACAGCATCACCATCGAGATCCCCGATTCTGAAGTCGAAATCTCCACCGCACGCTCCGGTGGTAAAGGCGGTCAAAATGTCAACAAAGTTGAAACCGCCGTCATCCTCAAGCACCTCCCCAGCGGCATCGTCATCCGTTCAACCCAAGAACGCTCTCAACTGAGAAATCGAGAACTCGCATGGGAGCTCCTCCGCGCTAAGCTCTATCAAATCGAAGAAGATAAACAAAAAGCGGAAGCGGACCGTGAATATTCTGAAAAGGGAGAAATCGGCTGGGGCAGCCAAATCCGCTCATACGTCTTTCAGCCTTATCAAATGGTCAAAGACCTCCGCACCGGGCACGAAACTGGCAACATCCAAAATGTCATGGACGGCGAGATTGGCCCATTCATTGAAGCGATGCTTCGAGGGCAAAAAAAATAAGATCAGTTTTTTTCAATCAGTGAGCTAGGACCTACTGCGACTGCGCCGCCGATAAACGCTGCCTTAAGCCCCTGACTTCTCGTTCTAAATCACGGGCTCGTAGGGCGCTATTATTGGCAATGATCTGATAATGCTGAGCCGAATTGATGGCGTGTTTTAATTCACCTTCAATCTCATAAATCTCGCGCTCCAGATCATCGATTTTTCTATTCGCGGTCTGAAGTTCACCTTCAACCCCTCTCAGGATTTGGATTTCCGCATCGGCATCATCCCGTTCCCGAATTGTTTGTTGTAGCGACTGCTCCAGTGAGTCCACTCGGCTGAGATCAGCCTGAGCTTCGGCGGCCCGTTGCTGAGCGTGCTCGATCCACTGATCTGCCTGCTCCTTCACCCGGTCGGCTTCCTGCCGAGCGCGGTCTGCCTGCGAAAGAAGCTCACACGCCTCGCGCTCTCTTCGCTGGCTTTCTTTGAAGCTCCCAAGCGCTCTCTCTTCCAGATTTCCTGTTTTTCTGATCGCGAGATGCGATTGATCTTTCAGAGTCCGTGCTTCTGCCATCATTTTCTCGGCTTGATCTTCGATTCGCGAAGCCGCAGCCAGATCACGTATCGCTCGATCTCGGAGATGCTCTACCTCCTCCTCTTCTGCCAGAAAATGACGCCCCGCCATCAACGCCGCTCGATCCTCTATGGGAAGAGCCTCTTCCGGTGATTTCTGAACCGATGAATGGAGATAAAAACCTGCCGCTCCAAATGCGATGCAAGTGATCGCAGCCCCTGATCCAAGGAGGATTTTCGGCGTAGCCATAGGTTAGATTATAGCTATGCCATCACTTTAATCAAATATAGACCTTAAAAACTTGGTTTTCCGGATCAGATTCAAAAATATTCCTAAAATTTCCTGGCAGGCTTTTCCCTCATCCCCCCTTGCTCTTTACCCCCCTTCTGTGTATGCCTCTGCGCCCAGCGCCAGAACCGGCTGGAACTATTTCATGATTAAGTGGACTTTGCAGAAAATTGTTGGCTCTAAAAACCAACGCGAGCTCAAGAGAATGAAGCCAATCTTGGCGAAAATCAATGAGCTGGAGGAGGGCTATCAGAAGGAGAGTGAAGAACAACTCCGCGCTCGTGTAGAGCAGTGGCAGAGTCACTTACACCGCTACCTCCCGCTCGAAGTCCCCACGAAGCGTCAACTTGAGCTGATGGAAGATGAGCTTGTTGGCGAAATCGCCGCCGGCCTCATGGGAAGACTCGATTCTCTCCGCGAAGAATTCCCATCACTCCCCACCGAAATCTCCTCCCTAGAGGACATCGAGACCGCGAAAAATGCCTTTCAAGAAATTGAAGATGATTTCCAACCTCTCCGGGAAGCTTACCTTGAAGAAATCCTACCTGAAGCCTACGCCATAGTTAAAAATGCTGCTCGTAGACTCTGCGGCCAATCCATTCCGGTCACCGATCAGGAGCTGCTTTGGGAGATGGTCCACTTCGATGTCCAGCTCATCGGCGGGATCGCACTACATCGTGGCATGATCGCCGAAATGCAAACAGGTGAAGGAAAGACTCTCGTGGCAACCTTACCCGTATTCCTCAATGCCCTCACCGGTTTAGGAGTCCACGTGGTCACGGTAAACGACTACCTCGCTCTTCGTGATTCCATGTGGATGGGTGCTCTCTTTAAGTACCTCGGCCTCACCGTCGGCGTCATTCAAAACCAGATCCCTCCCCACGAACGCCGAGCAATGTATGGGTGCGATATCACCTACGGAACCAATGCGGAATTTGGTTTTGACTACCTCCGTGATAATGGCATGGCCAGCTCCAGTCAGGACCAAGTGCAGCGAGGGCATTACTTCGCCATCGTGGATGAGGTCGACTCCATCCTCATTGATGAAGCGCGGACTCCTCTCATCATTTCTGGTCCTGCGGTGGTTTCCAATATTGAGGAATACCAGCGCTATAAACCGATGATTGAACAATTGGTGAAAAAGCAAAATCACCTTTGTAATGAACTCGCCTCCGAAGCCAAACAAGCACTCGAAGAAGGTGATCATGACACTGCTGGACGGGCCCTCTTCAAAATCAAGCTGGGACAACCACGCAATCGCCAATTCATGCGCTTCATGGAGGAGCCCGACACTCGTCGCCTCATTGAAAAAACAGAACTCACCTTCTATCAAGACGCTCAAAAAACGGAACTTTTTGCCATTAAAGAAGAGCTTTTCTTCACGATTGACGAGAAAGGCCGCGATGCCGACCTGATGGAAAACGGGCGGGAATTCCTCTCCCCCGACGACCCCGAAGCCTTCACCATTCCTGATCTCGCCGATGCGTATGCACACATCGATGCCAATCTGGATTTAGATGATGAGCAAAAACTCGCTGCGAAAGAAGAAATTCAGAATAAGATGGATACGCAGGGTACTCGGGTACATGCCATCTCTCAGCTTCTCAAAGCTTACTGCCTCTTTGAGAAAGACGTCGAATACGTTGTCAAGGAAGGCAAGGTCATCATCGTTGATGAAAACACGGGACGTGAAATGGCAGGGCGCCGCTGGTCCGATGGCCTCCACCAGGCAGTCGAGGCAAAAGAAAGCGTGGAAGTCGAACGTGAAACGCAGACCTACGCGACCATCACCATTCAGAACTACTTCCGCCTCTATCAAAAGCTGGGGGGAATGACCGGAACAGCCGAAACTGAAGCAGCAGAATTTCACGACATCTACAACCTCGATGTCCTCCCCATTCCTACTCATCGCGATAATCAGCGGATCGATCAAAATGACCAGGTCTTCAAGACTCGACGGGAGAAATTTAACTCCGTGATTTCCCGCATTCAGGAAGCCCACAAAAAAGGACAACCCATCCTTGTCGGAACCGCCTCGGTGGAAGCCTCCGAAACACTTGCGCGCATGCTCCAGCGCGCCAAAGTGCCGCATACGGTTCTAAACGCTAAGTTCCACAAGCAGGAAGCCGAAATTATTCAAAATGCCGGACAGCTCGGAGCAGTCACCGTTTCGACCAACATGGCCGGACGAGGCACCGACATCAAACTGGGCGAAGGCGTGGCGGAAGCCGGTGGCCTCTTGGTGATTGGAACTGAGCGTCACCAATCCCGCAGAACAGACCGCCAGCTCCGTGGACGCTGTTCACGTCAGGGCGACCCCGGTGAATCTCAATTTTACATCTCATTTGAAGATGACCTCATGCGCAACTTCGCCGCCGCAGATCGCATGACAAACATGATGGAGCGCTTCGGCATGGAAGATGGTGAAGCCCTAGAGCACAAGTGGCTGAACCGATCAGTGGAAACCGCGCAGAAACGTGTCGAACAACTGCACTACCGCGGACGAAAATATGTTCTCGATTTCGACGATGTCATGAACAAGCAACGAGAAGTGGTTTACGGATATCGTAATCAAGCTCTCACTGCCGAGGATCCGCGCGAAATGCTCATGGAAGTCGTGGATAAAGTCGTCCCGAATCAAGTGCATCACTACATGGCAGAGCGCGATGAAGGCCAGCCTGACTTCGTTGAAATGCTGAACTGGATCAATCAGACCTTCCCTCTCCAGCTCACTCTTGAGGAAGCAAAATTCGAAACCCGAGACATCGAAGAAAACACCGATTTCCTCCTCACGAAAATTCAGGAAGCCTATGCCCGCAAGATGGAAATGGAAGATCCAGAATTCTTAGATAGCCTGGAACGCCACATCATCCTCACCGGCATCGATAAGAAATGGCAGGAACACCTTTATGCCATGGATTCCCTCCGTGAAGGAGTGCAGCTACGAGCACAGGGACAGAAAGATCCCCTCGTGGAATATAAGAACGAGGCGTATAAACTCTTTGTCAATCTCATGGACAGCATCGATGAAGAAACCCTTCACAATCTTTTCCGCTTCACCACCGTCCAACCCATGGAGTCGATCCTCGAAGGACTTCCACAACATGAAACAGGAGGCACTGAAGAAGCGATCTCAGACGCCAATGTCGCCTCATCTGGATCTTCAGACCAAGTAGCGGGAGCGGCACCTGATGAAAGCGGGATTAAGCTCAACCTCCCGAAAAGGCGACCCATTGCTAAGACTGGCCGGAACGAGCCTTGCCCGTGTGGATCAGGCAAGAAATACAAATCTTGCTGCGGCCGTATGGCTGATTGATTATCAACTAAATTTAACGATCACAAACTCCCGAATATTTTATATTCGGGAGTTTTTTGTTGCTTTTTTTGATGAACTTTTTTCAAAAAACAGAAATTACCAATCTCTTTAATTGACTAATAATCAATGAACAATAGTAATTAAACTTAAAAATCAACGCCTCTCCCATCATATTTTGCATTCTTATCGCTCACAAAGAGCTTCATTTTTTGAAAAAATGAGATATAACATCGTGTTCAATCTAAATTTTATTCAAAATTTAGTAGTATAAAACGACAAAACCTATGCTTTTAGCCCCGAGACATATTGGCGGATTGAAGTACTTTTGTTTTATCACATATTGCTACGAAATTCGTAGTGAACAACTCACAACAACTGCATATGAATCTCGCCACACCAATTACTCACTCCATTGCCGAAGAACCTAATATTAGTCATTTCTTCGAAGCAAATCAGAATTTTCAAAAAATTCACACCTCCAATCTGGAAGCGCAACGAGCCCATAAAATAGCAAGTGAATGCACGCATAGGGCCACTCAGCTCACTCAAAGCTTAGGCCTCCCTACCCCGAAAGGCCTCTGTGTTCTGAGCTCCACCAAGAAGCTACATGTGTTTTCCGTCATGACTGATCACGAGACGACCGAAGCCCCACACGTTTTTGGAATCACGACCGCCCTTCATGTGAAGACGCAAGACATCGTTTCTAAAATTGAGTGCTTCCTACAGATATGAAATCTCAAAATGCGTTGCTTGATCTCATCAACGACCTCGAAGGGGTCGTGACCTCAATTTATGCCGACGCAAAGGGGCAGCACCTCGACTTTCGCGGTGAACCAAACTTTCAGACAGACAAGCTCAAGCAAATCATAAGCACTGGATTTTCTCTGTTCAAAGATTTGCAACAAGATCAGCCAGATAGCCAAGAAATCCGCTTAGATCTGGAGGACTTCCACCTCGTGTATCACCGCACTGATGCCGGTGAACTTTTAGCCCTCTTCACAGACAAGAATTGCGATTTGGACGCGATCAGCGCTGGAATTCAGGGCTTCACTCATATGCCCCTGCAGTGGATTGAAAAAGCGGCTCATGTTTCCTGCTCCTCAGACCAGACTGAATCTCAGGAGGCCATCATTGATAGCTCCCGCTATACCAATGAAGAGTTAATTGGAACAGGCGGCACCGCTTTGGTCTATCGAGCCTATGATACCGTGCTCAATCGCGAAGTCGCATTGAAACGTTATACCTCTACTTCTGGCGATCAGGAAGATTACCGCTCCGAGCTTCAATCAGCCTCTCTCATCAAACATCACAATGTCGTGAGCACCTATGATGCCGGTGAGGACTCTAAGGGACGATTCATGGTCATGGAACTCATTGAAGGACAAGATTTACAACTTCTCATTGAGAAATCGCCCTTATCACTCGATAAGTTCAACCTCGTTGCCCGACAGGCGCTCGAAGCCATGTCCGCGACCCACAAGGGGGGGCTCCTTCACCTCGATATCAAACCGGCCAATATCATGCTGACGACAGAAGGGCAGGAAAAAGATCATCTGAAGCTGATCGATTACGGAAGAGCTCAGGCTCTCCCAAAAAACAACAATCGATGTGAGGGACCACGCGGAAGCGGTCTCTCGGGGTCAATTTACTTTAGCAGCCCAGAAGCACTGAAAGAAGAAACGCTGGATCCACGCGCGGACCTCTATTCCTTGGGGTGCGTTTTTTACTGGATTCTCAGTGGACGACGCCCTTTTGAGGGGGAGACCGCTCTCGCAATCATGGCCGCGCATCTTCAACATATCGTTCCTGATCTCTCAAACCTTGCCCCACACGTTCCACGGAGGCTCTCTACTTGGATCATGTCTTTAGTAAAAGAAGACCCTAACATGCGTCCACAGTCTGCCGATGAGGCTCTTTTTACACTCATGAAACGTGGATTTGCTTAGAGCAAAAACACAGCAAAAAAAACGACTGCTCCATGATCGGAAGCAGTCGCCTGAAATTTTGAAACTCTGAATGGCTTGAGATTTACTCCGCAGGAGTCGCCTCTTCGGTTTCTTCGATTTCTACTGGGATAAGGTTCTCGAGATCAACCCACTCGATGTATGCCATTTCAGCAGAATCAGTCATGCGAGCACCGAGCTTCGTAATCCGAGTGTAACCACCGGGACGGTCACCCACTGCTGGGGCCACTTCATCAAAGAGACGCTTTACGCTGTCTTTCTGACGAAGCAGAGAAAATGCCACCCGACGAGCATGAACATCATCACGCTTGGCTAGAGTAACCAGTTTCTCCACGACGGGGCGAATAGCTTTGGCCTTGGCCTTCGTGGTACGGATACGGCCATGCTCGATCAGAGAACAGGCGAGATTAGCGACAAGCGAACGACGGTGTCCGTCGCGGCGCTGAAGTCTGACAGTTTTTTTGCGATGTCTCATTGCAGGATAGTTCTTTCTTTTAAATTATTGGTCGAGATTCTGCGCGATGAGATCGGCAAGTCCGACGGGGGCTTCCTCTTCCACTCCAAGACGTGGAGTAGCTACTCCACCAAGAGCAGGTCCGGAAAGAAGGCTAGGATCAAGGTTCATCCCGAGGCCAAGACCCAGCTCATGGAGCTTATCTTTGATCTCGTTCAGAGATTTTTTACCAAAGTTACGATACTTCAACATCTCCGCTTCAGACTTCAGAGCCAACTGACCAACGGAGGTAATATTCGCGTTGTTCAAGCAGTTTGCCGCACGAACCGAGAGTTCAATTTCATTGACGCTCATGTTGAGTAACTTCTTGAGAGCTGCGTTCTCTTCACTCTGCTCAGCAGGAGCTTCTTCGAACTCAACGGCATTGTCGTCATAGTTCACGAACACATCAAGGTGGTGACGAATAATGGCTGAAGCTTGTAAGAGCGCATCATGGGGCTCGACGCGGCCATCAGTCCAGATATCAAGCACGAGTTTGTCGAAATCCGTCATCTGTCCAACACGCGTCGCCTCGACGTGATACTTCACTCGGGTCACTGGGGAGAAAATGGAATCAATCGCGATCACTCCGATCGGAGCGTCTTCCCGCTTATTCTCTTCACCCGTGTTGAATCCACGTCCAATTTGAATCTCGAATTCGCAGTCGAATTTTACCTTCTTATCCAGAGTACAGATAATCTGGTCCTTATTGACGACTTCGTAGACATTGTCTTCTTGGATATCGCCCGCAGTCACCGCGCCTTCTTTCTCGACCTTAATAGTCAAGACGCGAGACTCTTTGGAATGCGCTTTAAACTTAATTTTCTTAAGATTTAACACAATGTCAGTAACGTCTTCTACCACTCCTGGGAGAGTCGCGAATTCATGCTGAACTCCGGCAATGCGGACCGAAGTGATCGCGGCACCTTCTAAGGAGGAGAGAAGCACGCGGCGGAGAGAGTTCCCAATCGTGTGTCCAAATCCCTGCTCAAATGGCTCAGCGGTAAAGCGAGCGTAGGTATCGGTGGCCGTATCCTCATCTTTTACAAGACGATTCGGGAGTTCGAAGCGGTTCAGCTTCACAGCATCATTAGTCTCTTCTTGGACTTCAGTTTCTTCTGACATTATATTCTTTAGGTGACCGGGTTTCCCTCAGGCGAGTGCCCGGAACCTTAATCAAATAAAGGTTCCTCTGAGGACCGACGGCGGTTTAACAGCCTCGCGAGCGCGGAAAGAAGCACTTCGACACGCTTGTTGCAATTCTTTTTTCCCTGTTTTTGGCGCTTGAAGTGCAAATTTTTCTTAAACTATGGATCTATTGCTGAAGCCTGGGTCTTGTGCTATCTGTCTGAGTGTTAGACCCGAATTATGAAGTCACGAAAAAATCTTACTCGTTTCACCTATGAAACTGCAGCTTTTGAAGGCTGGCGACTCTGCATCAGTCGTGCCGGAACGACCTTTACCAAATATTTTTCCGATAAAAACTATGGTGGCCCCCGAAAGTCTCTTGCGGTGGCTGAAAAAGCACGCGGCGAATTAGTCGATCTCGTAGACAATTCTCGTCGCGTCAATGGGAAGCTTAGTAAATCTACCATAAATAAAGGTTTGAAGCTTCTCAAAGATCAATAGATTTGCCGCATGGCAAATCTATTTCGCAAGAGCATCCATTGGTTCCGTCGGGATTTACGTGTTCGGGATAATCAGGGCCTCATGGCCGCTTGCGAAGCTTCAGAAGAAGTGATTCCACTCTACCTTTTGAGCGATTGGTCAGGGGATCATTCATGGACGGGGCCAAAGCGCCAAAATTTTCTCTGTCAGTGCTTGGCCTCTCTTTCCAAAAATATTTCTCACCTCGGAGGCCAGCTCATCATTCGGCAAGGACGCGCTCTACAGGAATTAGAAACACTCATCACCGAGTCCGGTTCGGAAGCGCTCTTTCTCAATCGTGATCTTGATCACTTCGGGAGGGAAACCGAAAACGCCCTAAAAGAGCTCTGCCAGCGCCTTGGTGTCGCCTACCATGACTACAAAGACATGGTATTGCATGAACCTCACGAAGTCCTCAAAGGAGACGGAACATCGTATCGCGTCTACACCCCCTATTCACGCCCCTGGCTTGCCCTCGAAAAGCCAAAACCCACCGGCACTCCAAAAAAAATTCAAACTCCCCCAGAGATCGCCACGCTCCCTCTTCCCACTCTAAAAACATGGGATTTGGAATTCGATGGAGAAGACGTCCTCACCGGTGGCGAACGCGCCGCTCGTGACCGCATGGAGTCAGCCCTTTCCGGTCGGCTCGAATCATACGATGACCAAAGAGACATCCCCTCTCTCTTAGGAACCAGTCGCCTTTCTCAGGACTTAAGATTTGGAACCATTTCCGTGCGCGAGCTCTATCACAAAGCGAAAGAAAGAGCCTCTCCCCAGTATCTAAAAGAGCTCGCATGGCGAGAATTCTATTTCCAAATTCTTTCTCACTTTCCCGAAGTCCTCACTCACGAATTCAAGAGCGATTGGCGTGGCCTCCCATGGTATGAACCCGATGAAAAATTTACCGCCTGGAAAACAGGACAAACAGGATTTCCGATCATCGATGCTGGAATCCGCGAGCTCCTCGCCACCGGATTCATGCACAATCGTGTCCGCATGATCGTCGCGATGTTTCTCACAAAAGACCTACACCTCGATTGGCGCCTCGGAGAACAATTTTTTTTACAACATCTCATTGATGGAGAAATCGCCTCGAATAACGGCGGCTGGCAATGGAGTGCCGGGACTGGGGCGGACGCCGCTCCATACTTCAGAATTCAGAACCCGTGGTCCCAGACCAAGCGGTATGACCCTGAGGGACTCTACATCCGAAAATGGGTCCCCGAACTCGCAAAAGCTCCTGCTCGAGCTCTCTACACCGCTCCAGAAGCTGGTCAATCCGTGGCTCCTGGATATCCCCACCCCATCGTCGATCACGCCACGGAGCGCCAAGTCACCTTGAACATTTTTAAAAAACACCGAGCGGAGCAGAGTTAGGCCAGCCGCACACTTTGCTTTTTACTCATTCGTAAAACCTGCCCCGCCTCTGCGGTGAAGGTTGCATGAGGATCGTTCAACTTTTCTCCATCGAGCTGCACCGCCCCTGTCGTGATGTATTGCTTGCGGAGTTCTCCCTTGGATTTCTTAAGATCAAAAGAAGACTCGAATGCGAATGACACCGCTTCGATCACCGTCTTGCCGTTTAAATTTTCCACCGCAAGCTCAGGAAGATCTGCGGCATTGAGATCACGTTTCGAGAAGCGCGTTTCCCAATCTTCGCGAGCGGATCGCCCTTCCTCCTCGCTATGGTAGCGTGCCACAATACGGCGAGCTAATTCCTTCTTCGCCTCCATCGGATGCAATGATTCCTCACGCGCTTCTCCTAAAAGAAGAAGATAGTAACGATCCATCAGCTCGTCACTCACGCTCATGAGTTTGCCAAACATCTCATTCGGAGCCTCAGAGACTCCGACATAATTTTGAGAACTTTTTGACATCTTTTTTACTCCATCCAATCCCTCTAACAGCGGCATCAGCATCACCACCTGTTGAGACATCCCCTCCTCTTTTTGTAAATCACGTCCTACCAGAATGTTAAAAAGCTGATCCGTCCCACCAATTTCGACATCCGAGCGGACCTCCACCGAATCCCACCCTTGCATGATGGGATATTGGATTTCGTGCAGCCGCACCTCCTGACCTTTAGCGACCCGCTCTTTAAAGTCCTCCCGCTGTAACATTTGCTGCATCGTGACCCGCGCATTGAGCTTCAGAACCTCCTCATACTTCATCGTCCGAAACCACTCCCCGTTGAACACCACTTCTGTCTTCTCCTTGTCTAAAATCTTAAAGGCCTGATCCGTATATGTCTTTGCATTCGCCAAGACCTCTTCACGAGTCAGTGGAGGGCGAGCCGTGCTTCGGCCGGTAGGATCTCCCACCGTGGCGGTAAAGTCGCCAATAATTAACACTGCTTGATGTCCCAGCTGCTGAAACTGACGGAGCTTTTCAAGCGGAACCGTATGTCCCAGATGAATATCTGGCGCGGTAGGATCCACCCCCAATTTAATGCGTAAAGGTCGATCTTCCTTCAGCTTCTCAGCCAATTCTTTCTCCGAAAGAACCTTCGCAGTTCCACCCACTAATTTCGCCAACGCATCATCCATGCTCATGAGGACTGAATGAAAGGCAGCTCCAGCTCAACTTTCAAGCACCATGATACATTGCGTGGAATAATGAAGGGCATATTTCAGAATCTTTCTTTACCTTTTTGATCAAATTTTAATGATGACCTCTGAGTTTCAAATATGAAAATACTACAACACCTCACCGCTTATCTTTTTCTTTTCTGCGTACCTCTTACCTTGGCTCAGCCAAATCATCTCGAAAGCACCCCAGAACACCTCTCCGAGGTCGAAGATCGATTGGTAGACATGACTCCCGAAGAGCGCGAAGCTGCTGAAAAAGCAGCTCAAGATGCTGCCGAAGATGCCGCCGGATTCTGCGCGGCCTGTGGAGGCACCCTTCTCCTTGTCGGTATTGCTCTTCTCGCTCTGAGCATTTTTCTTCTCATTTGGGTTGCCCGTGATGCCAAAAATCGCGGAATGGATAATGCGGTGCTCTGGATGCTGCTCGCTTTCTTTTTAGGACCAGTCGGCTTTATCATCTACTACTTCAGTCGTCCCAAGGGAGAGCTCACTCAATGCTCTTCCTGTAATGAGAAACGCCTCACGGTCAGCGCCCAATGCCCTCATTGCCTCAACCCTTAAGGCGACCTCACCCTTGGCTAGGACTACTCCTTCTTGGGGTAGTCCTTTTTTTAGCAGACATCCATCGCGCTCCCAAAGAACAGGTGACGCCTCGCGTTTACGGAGTCGGAATAAAGATTTACCAATGGACGAAACCCAGATGCGGTTTTGATCCATCGTGCCGCTTCACCCCTTCCTGCTCCCGCTATTCCCACCAAGCAACGAAACGACATGGATTTCGAAAAGGCATAAACCTCACGGTTCGAAGAATCAACCGATGCCGAACGAATATTCCAAAAGGAACTTCCGACCCTGTTCCTGCTACAAAATAAATTGCGCATGACAAAACATACATTTGTCCAATTTTTTAAAATTGTAATCAGAGCAGACAGACCATAGGGACTTGTCCGACAGATTCCAACTTGCTTATGAGTACTCGCGTTTTACTGACTACTACTTCCTTCCAGGATACTCCTGGGACTCACCAAGACCTTTTAAATTCCCAAGACTGGGAAATTGTCCGGGCACGAGGCCCCCTCTCAGAAGAGGAAATGCTCGAGCTCGCAGGAGAATTCGATGTCTTCCTCTGCGGTGATGATGCCATCACGCAGGCGGTCATCGACAAATCACTTCCACGCCTCAAAACCATTTCAAAATATGGCATCGGGCTTGATAAAATTAACGTCGAATATGCTACGGAGAAAAAGCTCCCCGTTCTCTTCACTCCTGGAGTCAATCACACCACCGTGGCCGAGCATACCTTCGGGCTTCTCCTTGGGATCACTAAAGACATTCAATCCAATGCCGTCTCGGTCCAAAATGGCGAATGGGTCGCCGGCTGGAAAAAGCCTGTCGGAAATGAAATCATGGGTAAAACCATTGGCATTCTCGGCCTCGGCCGCATCGGAAAAGAAGTCGCAATCCGGGCCAAGGCATTTGGAATGGAGATCATCGCATTTGACCCCTACTTCGACGAAGAATTCGCGCAAGAATATGGGGTGGAAAAGTGTGGCGATATGGACGAAGTCCTTCACAACTCAGACGTCGTCTCTCTTCACTGCTTCCTAAACGAAGAAACCGAAAACATGATCAATGCTGCTAAAATTTCAGAAATGCGTGACAACGTCATCGTTCTGAACTGCGCCCGCGGCGAACTAGTGAATACTAATGACATCGCCGCCGCGCTCAAATCTGGTAAAGTCGGCGGCTACGGAGCTGACGTATTAGACGCAGAGCCACCCGCACCTGATCACATCCTCATCGGCGCGCCGAACTGCATCATCACTTCACACATCGGCTCTCGGACTCATGAGTCCGTCCAACGTCAGGCGAACCGCTGCTTGCATAACGCGATCAACTTCCTTGCGGGCGAAGCTGATGTCCTCTGCGCCAATGGCATCATCTAATCCCTCTCCTCCTTAGTTCTCATTTTAATTCTCAATTCAAAAAAACTATTATGGCTCTCGACATTAAACCTGCCGACTCCTGTGCCTACGACATCGTGTCCATGGGAGAAATCATGCTTCGCCTCGACCCTGGTGACGGACGTGTCCGCACCACTCGCCAATTTCAAGCCTGGGAAGGCGGGGGCGAGTATAATGTAGCACGTGGCCTCCGCCGCTGCTTTGGTAAACGCGCCGCCGTTCTCACAGGATTTGTAGATAATGAAGTCGGTCGTCTTCTCGAAGACCTCGTCTTACAAGGAGGAGTCGATACTCAATTCATCAAATGGGCTGACTTTGATGGCCTCGGAGTAGCCGCTCGTAATGGCCTCAATTTCACCGAGCGTGGATTCGGATGCCGAGCTGCAAAAGGCACATCTGACCGTGGTCACACCGCAGCCAGCCAACTCACCATCGACGACTTCGATTTTGAATACATCTTCGGAACTCTCGGAGTCCGCTGGTTCCATACCGGTGGAATCTTTGCCGCTCTCTCGGAGGGCAACGCCGCCCTCACCATTGAAGCCTGTAAAATTGCTAAAAAGCACGGCACCATCGTATCATACGATCTAAACTATCGCCCCTCACTCTGGAAATCCATTGGAGGACAAGCAAAAGCTCAAGAAGTCAATCGTGAGATCGCCCAATACGTCGATGTCATGATCGGCAACGAAGAAGATTTCACCGCCTGCCTCGGATTCGAAGTCGAAGGTGTCGATGAAGAAAACATCACCGGCATCGACATCTCAAACTTCAAGAAGATGATCGAAAAAGCCGTGGCAGAGTTCCCGAACTTCAAAGCCACCGCCACCACCCTGCGCGAAGTTCACAGTGCTTCTGACAATGACTGGGCGGCGCTCACTTGGCACGAAGGCCAATTCCATAACTCTATCAACCGTGAGCACCTGGAAATTTTTGATCGTGTGGGAGGCGGAGACTCTTTCGCTTCAGGCCTCATCTACGGCTTCTTAGAATTCAATGACGCGGCCCAAGCAGTCGAGTGGGGTGCTGCCCACGGCGCCCTCGCCATGACCACCCCTGGTGACACCACCATGGTCACCCGCGAAGAAGTTGGGAAACTTGTTGGCGGTGGCTCCGCTCGAGTTGATCGATAAGTGAGACGAACCAAAACGAATTTACCTGAGATCTCAAAATGGGATCTCAGGCTTTTTTTTTGGCGAACGGTAAGACTTATTCGATGAGATAATCAGGGGAAAAGATAATCAGGGGAAAATTTGGGGGGAAACCTTCCCTCACAGACTGAATGACCTCTTCCGCCTTCCGGCAAGCGCACAAGTTGCAAGTGCCAAAAGGATTCCTGAACTCGGCTCAGGCACTGCCACAAATTCGATGCTGAATTCAGAAGCGGCCCCCGTTTCATTTAAGATGAAGGTATAATCTCCAGCCGGCAATGGGTTCAGACCACTGAGAGGAGGGCCAACCACCAAACTGCTCAAGGATGGAAATGTCGTGTTGATACTATCTTGACCGAACAGAATAAAATTGATCGGGTCGGCAAACACATTCGTTTGATCAAGCAACTCTATTGGATCTTGGGACAATTGGTTGCCAGGCTGCACTCCGAGGAAAGAGATATTAGAAGTAGGAGAAGTTTGATCTCCTGGACTTCCATAGGAAAGAATATTGAGTTCCGTCAGCATCGCACCAGGCTGGACCGTTATCGTGAAAATATCGAGATCCCCAGAACCACCGGATAAGCCGGCATTCAAAACTAAAGACCCAATGCCCAGAACCAAAGGAGTGGGATTTTGCCAATTATCTGACAAATCGCCATCCTGTGACTCGTCATAAACCAGCGTCGCCGCAGAAAGAGAGCCACTAAAAAAGGAATAAGCGGCTACTAAGGAGAAGGAAGATCTTAGATTTATCATCATCTTTAGTAGTGTAACTCATTTTTTTAACACAGCAATTCATTTTCAAAATGACTCATTACGCGCTGAGTGGGAAATTCTTTGAATCCCTGAAATCTCAGAAAGTGATCATTTCTTGGAAATCAAAATGCGGGATATTGAGCGTGACCGGTAAAGGTCGACCTTGGGCCGCTATTGCTAGAAACAAAGATGAAAATCATCAAGAGACTGGGATTTTTTCCTGATCAGTTGGTATAAATTTTTGTGGCATAAAATTTGCAGGGGACGAATCGCATTCTACTTTGCTAGATACAACCAGATATGCCCCGTTCTCTTTTCGATGATGAATTCCGACCGTTTCTGGAAGTGCATGGAATAGGCCAGCTGTGCCTTCCGAAAGGATTCGATACCTTTTTCAGCTTCATCCGTAGATGCTGCTTTCGATTCGGAGAGTTCGTCGATTTTTTCCCGCTCTTTCGACAGAATTGCCGACAGTTTTTTCTTTTCATCTTTCCAAGATTTCTCAGCCTTCAAATATTCGTCATCGCTCAAACCATCCGCTCGTTTCGACAACTCTACTGAATCACCAAGGAGAACATCGAGCTTTCCATCGCCATTGACATCAGCAATCCAAGGTCGAAATGATGAACCAGGCTGATAGCTGTCGATATCACCATATTTAAATGGCCCACTTCGTTTGAGCGAAATGAGCGATTTGAAAGGCGCAAGCTTCGGCTCGATTTTGTTTCCGATATTCTCAGCCCATTCGAGACCAGTGCTGACCGTTGCGCTGAGAAGATCGAGATCGCCATCGCCGTCCCAGTCGATCACAAAAGGAGCACTATGGTAAGAGAGGCATTTAAGTTTCTTGCTTGAATGGTCTTTTAGAAGAGTGACCTTGGATGAGAATTTCATCCTTGGACCTCCACTTTTATTCAGAACCAGACTGAAGGAGCCTTCAAAATTCCCTATAATGAGATCAAGGTCGCCGTCATCATCCCAGTCTGCAGCAAACGGATGAAGGCAAATCTGCCCCTCATTGTAAGTATCTTCTCCTTGAACCTTTGCTGGGATAATAGGTTTACCTGTTTCGTTTTTGAGTTCGAGCGGATTGGCAAATTTTCCGGAGCCAAGCCCTTTCAAGAGATAAACTCGGCCGGTACCGGCATTAATATCAGTGACGTAGTTTCCAGAGATCAGATCTTTGGTTCCGTCGCCATCAAGATCCACAAACTGTGGAGTTGAGCTGGTGCATCACCAAACACCAGGGACTTCGATACGTTTCTCTCCCGACATAAGCCAGGTTGGTTTACCAAGTTGCTCAGATTTCGCGGTGAGATCCTTCACGGGATATACCGCAATATTTCCTCCAGAGAATTGGCCAACGAGGAGCTCCATTTTTCCGTCGCCATCGATGTCCGCAAGGCAAGGAGACGCGTAACCCGGATCTTCCGAGGAAGCGGGGCCGTCTGAATGGGTTAAAAGCACCGGAGGGTGGAATTCAGCATCAGCTAACGGAGTCAAAACAAGAACCATCAGGCAAGATAAACTATGTTTCATCAAGTGAGGAAACGTATCACCGAGCTCATTTCGTCTCTTGAATTTGAGAAATCGTATCAGCCAGGGCAATCGCTTTTAAGGACGCAGTATTTTTACTGCAGGTATTGATGGTTCCAAAATTTATGTTTCGCCATGGCATATTTTAAGAAAACCCCAGAAAACTCTGTATTTTAGAGTAAAGAACCCCGGAGCAAGCTTCGGGGTATTAGACCCTACCGCGAATAAATTCTTCTACGACATACCCCTCATACCGATACAAAGCTTGGAAATTTCGGACTTTCAAAACACCCGTTGCCCCCCCTCGACGAGGGGTGCGTCACTCAAATTTTTCAAAATCCGTCATGCATAGCTCGTGGAGAGCCGAAGAGCCAATTTTTAGAAATCTGGATTAAGATAAATCATTCCAAATTTTGCAACGATAACAACTAAAAACCAAATTGATAAGAAAAAAGGAATGCAAATATTTAATATGATAACCTCAAGCCAACAATTACGACGGAGCCAAGTCACCCTTACCGAAAACAATAAAGATAAAATAAATGCTGGGAGAAACATGTTATCTACCATCTGAAATCCACTATTTTCTGGCCCCAGTTGATCTCTGAAAATATCAGCCACCCAATCTGTCACCGTAACGACCACCGGCCAAATTAAGAAAGTGACAATCCAGCACGCCTTTTTGCTACCCCATACCTGACGTTTCCATGAAAAATTGAAATTGGTCATAGGCGAAAATAAATAGAAGGGCCTGACTCAATGAGATGCCCTTTTACAAAAAACGGGTCAATTCATCAACCGCTTGTTGATCGAGATTTTTCACCATCGCGAGACTGAGCTGCACCATCGCATGGTAATCAGAGGCACAGATGATCGCATTATGAGAATGGATATACCGCGCAGGTGTCCCCAGAACCACACAAGGAATCCCTTCGTTCGCGAGAGTGAATGATCCTGCATCCGTTCCTCCACTAGTGCGGACCGTCACTTGATGTGGAATCCCCTCATCTTCGGCGATTTTGATGGCAAAATCAGCCAGGCGTGGATTCATGATGGCGCTAGGATCATGAAGCCGAATTTGCACTCCTCCTCCGATCATTCCTTGTGATTCGGAAAGAGGCATCCCGGGAGAATCGTCTGCTGGGGGACCTTCGAGAACAATGGCCACATCTGGCTGGGTCACGGCGGCGAGAGTCTTGGCACCACGAAGACCGACTTCTTCTTGCACCGAACCTGCTACGATGAGCTGGCATTGATCGGCCTCACTCTCTTGCCCGACTTGGATCGCCCCTGCCATTCCCACCCTATTATCAAAGGCTTTCGTCATATACCAATCCTTCTGCCGCATCGGAGTCCACGGACTCCACGGACAAACTGGGTCTCCTAAGCGAATCCCCCAGGACTCGACCTCCGCGCGAGAGCGAGCGGCAATGTCGATAAACATATTCGGCACTCCAATGACGGTGTTTCGCTCAGACTCCGAGAGAAAATGCGGTGGTCGAGAGCAAATCGTTCCCATGATCTTTTCTCCATCGCGAGTTTTCACCTCCACACGCTGCGCGAGTAAGGTGTGTCCCCACCACCCGCCCACGGGAACCATTTTCAAAAAACCATTCGGCAGAATCGTTTGAACTCGAAATCCAACCTCGTCCATATGGCCTGCCACCATCACCTTGGGGCCACTTTCTCCTCGTTGGCAGAACACTGAACCACTGCGGTCACTTCCTAGCGTTCCATGGTCTTTGAGCTCTTTTACGAAAATTTCTCGGACTTCATCTTCATGTCCTGAGACACTGTGAGCTTGGGTAAGTGATTGGAGTAACTGCAGGCCTTTCTTTTGCATGAAGCAAGTGATAACAACCCACGCTTGAAAATCGAACCTGAAAACTCTACACCATGCATTCTTATGGCACAGGCCACCGACGTTCACATTCTCAACAACATCCCTCTTCCCTCCCCGGCGAATCTCATCGAGGAGGTCTCGCCGACGACTGAGCAGGCGAATCTCGTTGTTCAATCACGGAAGGAAATCTGCGATTCTCTCTTCACTCCAAATTCTCGCTTCCTACTCATCGTCGGCCCCTGCTCGATTCACGACACAACGGCTTGCTTAGAATATGCCGAAAGACTCGCGGAATTGGCCGAAAACGTCAAAGAGAAGATCCAAATTGTCATGCGAGTCTACTTTGAAAAGCCACGAACCACAGTCGGCTGGAAAGGTCTCATTATGGACCCCGATCTTGACGGCTCCGATAACATTCCGGAAGGCCTCAAGATTGCCCGCGAATTTCTCACTCAGATTCTCGCCTTCGGTCTCCCTACGGCCACTGAGCTACTTGATCCCATTACTCCACAGTACATCGCAGATCTTGTGTCCTGGTCTGCTATTGGCGCTCGCACCAGCGAGAGCCAAACTCACCGCCAAATGGCATCAGGCTTATCAATGCCTCTTGGTTTTAAAAATACTACCGCTGGCGATGTCATTGCGGCCATTAATGCGATTCAAGCTGCCGCCCGTCCACAAACTTTCCTGGGAGTCTCTCGCGAAGGGATCGCTTCCGCTGTTTCCACTGCCGGAAATCCGCATTGCCATCTGATCCTGCGAGGAGGAGAACATGGACCCAACTTTGATGCGCAAGCGATTCAAAGGACCCGGGACACCTTATTAGAACACCAACTTCGCCCCGCAATCATGGTGGATGCATCTCACGCGAACTGCGGAAAAGACTGCACGCAGATGCCCGAGGTATTCGAGGAAATCATCCGCCAAAGAGCAGAAGGAGATCTATCAGTTGTCGGAGCGATGCTTGAAAGTCACCTCCTTGCCGGAAATCAAAAAATCTCCTCCGATCGAAATTCGTTAAAATACGGACAATCAATTACCGATCAATGCATTGATTGGAATACCACCGAAAGAATCGTCAAAGAAGCCGCCGCAAAGCTCTAAGCCCCCGCCCTCTCATTAGATTGTTTCAAACATCCAAATTATTTCTGTCGTAAAAATTTGAAGAGCTTTTCTAGGTGGGGTCTGCTCCATACTGGTTCGGCCCTACGGTGCCTCTCATACAACCACACTCAACGAGGGTCCAGATGGTCCCGACGATGGGAATCATGCCAACGAGTATCATCCACCCGCTTTTGCCACGATCGTGCCATCGCTTCACCCCTACTGCTAAGTTGATCCACAAGAACGGTATCATGCAGACCAGCATAATGATTGAAGCGATCGTGCTAGGTTCAGTATCCTCCTCGAAACCCACGGTGACAAACATAATGGCATAGAAAAGCACCATAACGCCAACACTCACGCCCCAATAGACTCGACGTGGAACTCGACCTGAGAAGGAGAAAAGAGTATCCATCAAAGTTGGCTTCGTATAGGGAGTCTGGTTGTCAGACTGACTTGGGTCCGCTTCGGGAGATTGATAAGGATTATCCATGCCTTTAACTATCTGATAGGGGAGCGTGTGTCGATGGATCTATCGACTAAATCATTATGAATAGAAAGGAGGACCTGCACCTCACCTTCACCTCTGTAGTCCGCGCTTCGCCCGTGATCACCCTCGTCAAGATCCACCAGAGAGGTGGCGTGGACTTCGTTTACAAATATCTCAATGAATTCACCTAAAAAAGTGCATGGAATCCAAATATCTCCCCAAAAAAGCCCCGCCTGTTTGCACAGGTGGGGCTTGAAAATTTGAGAGAACGAACAGCAATTACTTCTTCGCTTTCTTAGATGCTCTTTCTTCCAGAACAGCCTGAGCTGCGGCGAGGCGGGCAACAGGGATACGGAAAGGAGAACAAGAAACGTAGTTGAGACCTGTGCGGTGGAAGAACTTCACGGACTCAGGATCGCCACCGTGTTCACCACAGATTCCGATTTTGAGGCGCTTCTTGGTCTGACGTCCTTTCTCGACTCCGATTTCAACAAGCTGACCAACACCCTCTTGATCAAGAGCGGCGAATGGATTGTTATTGAGAACTTCGGCGTCTTGGTATGTCGGCAAGAAGCTGGAAGAATCATCACGTGAAAGACCGAGGCCAGTCTGAGTGAGATCATTGGTTCCAAAGGAGAAG
>CALGLJ010000093.1 GCA_937930235.1 uncultured Verrucomicrobiales bacterium
CGGGTGTATCCGAAATCGCTCAAAGGAGCACCGCTTCTACGAAAATGGATTGCACGTTTGAAAAAGCAAGGAGTCGAATTTCGGATGAACCATCGTTTGACGGCTCTGAGTTCAGAGGAGGCGACTTTTGAAAATGGTGAAAGGATTCAGGCTGATGCGATCATATTAGCTCTCGGAGGTGGATCGTGGCCGCAAACGGGATCGGATGGAGCGTGGGTTGATCTTCTGAAACGTCAGGGCGTAAAGGTGCAGGAATTAGCATCTGCCAATAGTGGTTGGGAGTGCCCTTGGCCCGATGAAATCATTACGCACCTCGAGGGACAGCCGATCAAAAATGTCCGAGTCAGCGCAAATGGGCAAGATACGATGGGCGAGCTGATGCTCACCCGTTATGGCTTAGAAGGCGGGCCAGTTTATCAACTCGGGGCAGTGCTGCGAACGATGGAAAATCCGGAAATCATTTTAGATTTTAAGCCAACTTTTACCAAACAGCGATTGATCGCGAAGATGGAATCTGTGAGGCGGAATTTTTTGAAAGAATCACAATTCCGCTGGAAGCTCAATGAGGTGACTCGTCTTCTTCTGGAGCAGTTTTATGGCCCTTTTGAATCTGCGGAAGAACTTGCGCAAGCAACGAAAAATTTCTGTTTACCATTGTCCCGAGCGCGGCCACTTGCGGAGGCGATTTCTTCGGCAGGGGGAGTTTCCTGGGAAAGCCTGAGCGAGGATCTTATGTTGAAGGAGATTCCGGGAGTATTCGTTGCAGGTGAAATGATGGATTGGGAAGCGCCCACCGGGGGGTATCTCCTTCAAGGATGCTTTGTCACGGGGACGTTAGCCGCAGAAGCGGCGCTTTCTTACCTGAAGGCTCAGGCGGCTGATTAGTTGACGTAAGGTCGAGCCTGCTTGATGGAAAGGATCCCGTCCTTCGTGATTTTAAATTCAATTTCCATCGCGAAATCAAAATTGAAATTCTCTTGGTAGAGTCTTCTGAAATGTGAGTTCAGTGTTCTCATTTTATTCGTGAGATCAAGGACTTGCGACTGATTTAAGACGGTTTCGCCTTCCGCGACTTTATTCGAAAATCGGATGTATTGAATTTCGTAATCGGTCGTCCCATTCGGATTAAGATCTGCGACTAGGAGCTCTTCGGGAATTGAGTTGGCTTCGGGATTTGTGACAAGGTCTTCTCCAATTTGGGCGTTGAAGTAGTAGCCTTCCCAGTTTGGATCAAAGATGTTGCGAGCGACGGCGACACCATTGGCTTGCTCATCTTTTTCGCTTGGGTGAACTAAGATGCCCATGGCCGAGGTGAGGTGATCAATGCGATAGAACTCACGCTCTTCGTATGCGCGGTAATTCCAGAGACTGGCCCAGACTTGGCGGACACTTTTCCCGATAAATCCTTCGTCGTCTTTTTGAGTGAAGGAGTCATAAAGCCCAGCTCCATTGAAGGTGGTAGAATCTTCGGCATTTGCGCTCGAACGAAGTCGAGGTTCGATATTTTCTGGAAAGGAATTTTGAAGATCAGTGAGGGCTTCGATCATCCAGAAGGGGAAACTACTTTCTTTTTTGATCCGCTTTCGGAAGCGTTGTAGTTGAGCCTCTCTGAAGCTTGGGTCGGTTTGGAAATTGGGATCGTTGATCATCGTACGAGCTTCATCATAAAATCCGTTATGTTTCATGAATTCGTCATAGAAATAGAATGGAATCGCAAATCCATCGGGGACATTTTGAGGGAAGAGGCGAAGGAGTTCTGCGACATTAGTCGCTTTCGCGCCATAGGAGTTAGCGTCTGCGAAGGTGATATTCGCTAACGGTCTGATCTCGGTGAGGGAAAGATTCCGTGGAGGGAAGCTCGTGGTGGTTGGGCGAGATTGTTCGAAGAAGGTGTCCACCTCTTCTTGAGTTGCGGTCCTGATTTCAAATCCTTCTGGGCTGACTTTGTAGTAAACATTTTGCCCTAGAAAAGGTTCGATGTCTGGATGAGTGCTCGCATGAGCGATGAAGGCATTTGGGGTGTCGTTTTGTTGAGCCTTGAGGTTGACGTGAGAAAGAGGAGTTTGAGGGACTTCAGTGATGATGCCGGAAACTTTGGTGAGATCATTGGGCAAGTTTTTGAAAATGACAATGTCTCGTGCGGAGAGGGTGCTAGTCCCATCCGCGATCTTGAGTTGGCCAAATGCTTCTCTTTGATGCATGGGTTGGTATTCAACCTGGCCAAAGAGTTCTTCGGTCTCAATGGTGTGAATGAAAGAGTTTTCAAACTGATCTTTCGCTTGTTTCTGAATAGTGCGCTGAGTCTCGCTTGGGGCGTGATAAGCGAGATTTTCAATGAAGGGGGTGCAGCGGGCAATCATTTCGTATGCGAGTTCGATGAACTCAAATGGGACCGGATCAGTAGGCCAAAATTCAACGGTGTAGATGCCTGTTCGTCCATTTTGCGCCACGTAACGATCATGTGCGACCAGAGAGCCGGCTAAGTTTTTCCGGTTACCATTGGTAAAATAGGTTTCGTTGGTGAAGACCGAGTTTATCTGGTGGGATGGGACGCCTGGATAAAGTCTCAGGACATTGGTTGCGAAGTTGACGTGAAATTGATGGCGCGAGACGTTGAAAAAGTAGAGCTTTGGCTGAGTTCGGATATCGGTGATCAAAAACTTGACCTCTTTTACATTGGTCGCCCCAGGGAAATCATCTCTCTTTGCGAGTTGGTCAAATC
>CALGLJ010000094.1 GCA_937930235.1 uncultured Verrucomicrobiales bacterium
TCCCTTCCCGACATAATAAGCCCGAAGGATCATCTCATCGTTCGCCTGAAGCATCAGGATGCTGATGCAGTAGATGAAAAGCAGGTATTTTGTCATAGCCACCACTCTGGAGAGCGACAACGAGTAGGGTTCTTTTTAAAAAAGCGCTTACTTGCGCTGAAGTTGCCTCACTTCTTCATCTTGAAAATGGCGTCATCTACCTCTTCATTATGTGAAACTTCGGTCACCTTCAGGGTCATCTTAACAGGCCCAGTCGTCAGATGAGCGGTCATAGGATAGAGAACGCCATGAAATTTTTTGTAATCGGTGACGGTGGACTCCATTTTCATAGTGCCATCTGGACCGACCACCAACGAAGCATTTATCTTAGCCAAGAGGTGGGTTGAAGCATCGAAAAAGAACGTTTTCGGGGTCCCTTCCTTCAACTCGACCTCAATAACATGATAGGTGGTATCGCCTTCCTTCACCTCGGGGAGCACTTTTGCAGAGGCCAGATTATTTAAAGTGTATAGCTCGACACACAGATAAGAGCTTTCCTTGATCTGAGCTAACTCGGCTCCCGCGAGTTTACGCAGCCCCTGAATAGAGTCCTTGGCCCAACCTTCTTTGCCATCATAGCCTTGCTCGATGGTCATGATATCGCCCAATTTCATTTTAGAGAAAATTTTGTTGGGCGCTTTCTGAATGATCGTCAGCTCCGAAGTCATTCCTTGTGCGGGGATCTCAACCGTCCCTTTCGCCCGAGTCGTTTTGATCTTTTCTATCGCTTCGCGCCCTCCCAAAGCGGCAATACTTTTTTCAAGAATGGCCGTCGCCTTGGGGTCGATCACCTTCGCTTTGACCGTTTCTTTGGCAAACATGCTGGGCGTGAGCAAAAGAGGAGCGATGACTGATAACAGGAATTGTGGTTTCATTACTTTTTATGCGGTTGAGTTTGAGACTGAATCCAGCGAGTAGCCGCAGCAAGATCTGGATCGTTATTTTCACGAAGAGCCTTCGGATCAAAAGATACAATTTCGTCCGGAGTGACTCCTCTACCCTCTAGGGATATTTTTTTACGAGCGGTGATAAAATCACCGATGGCATACTGGAGTGAATCACCATTTGGAAGATTCTCCACAATGGAGGGCAGGACCGCAGCCGTCGTCGGACGACCAAAGAGACGCGCCCGCCCAGCTTCTTGTAAGCCAGCCGCAAATATTTCCGAAGTCGAAGCGCTAAAAGAATCAATAAGCACCGCGACGGGGCCAAGATATGCTCCTTTTTGGGGAAAGGCGTGAAAGGGCAAATTCCCCTGCGGATTGATCATATCTCCCAGATCAAGATCCTCATCAATGAGTAATCCGGTGAGTCCGGTCGCCATGATCACCATTCCTCCAGGGTTCCCACGAAGGTCAATGATGAGACCCCGCGCACCCTTCTTCTGAGCTCGGAAAACCGCCTCCCGTATCTGCGGCATGAGCGAAGGTAAAAAAATGTTGAAGCGCATCAGGCGGATCGAGTCTTCTCTTTCCGAAAGCGCACGCTCTTCAAAATCAAGCTCTTGCGATCCAAGATTCAGCGCATTTCCCGAACGCTTTCCTTGATAATATCCAGGAGAAAAATCAAAAGGCTCCGCGACGCCCGCAATATGTATGGTGGTCTTGCCATCTTCGGGAAAGATCATCTCTACTCGAATTTCCTCAAGAGCCTTATATTTAAAAAAATTACTCCGGTCCTTCTCGAAGGAATGACGGTCAAAGACCTGACTCATCGCCTCATTTTCAATCTTTACGATCTCCATTCCCGCTTTGAGGCCAGCCTTTGATGCAGGCGAGTTTTCTGCAACTCGGTAAATCCAGAGGCGACGGTCTTTGGATCTGATTTTTAGTCCCAGATAGTTTCCAGTGGATCGTTTTTGTTGAAAATTTCTGACTCCGGTGACCGCAAAGTGACTTCGTCCCAATTCTCCCAACATGGCATTGAGCACGGACCGCAGCTCCTCATTATTTTTTGTCTGAGCGACCTTCTCGTGATACTCCTCTTTTGTTTTTTTCCAATCCACGCCTCCGAACGTGCGGTCATAAAAAGATTCATCCACCTTACTCCATACGGTCGTGAATACCTCATGCGCTAAATCGACGCGATAAGGCTTTGCCTGAAGAGTGGTCAATCCGACGAAACTCAACAAGCATCCCAAATGAAGTAATGGCCAAGTAATGATGTTGATAAATTATCTCATATTTTTCAAACTCACATAGTTTTTTCACTTTTTTTTCGTAGCCTGAACATTTTTATATTTGGTATCGCCTATTGTGAAATTGCTTTTGTCCTATGCCCCCTAACTCTCAAAACCGCCGCCAATTCCTCTTCAAGCTCTCTCTCATCACTCTTGCTGCTGGAGCGGGAAAATGGGTTTGGGATCAAGATGATCTGGGCAATCGAATCAAAGCTCGTTTACCAAAGCTGGGGAATCTCGATGAGTGGTCGCCCGCAACAAAACAGGAGAAAATTCAGGGAAAGCGTTCTTATCAAAGAAAGACCATTCTCCCCCATGAAAAGAACTACGAGGAATTCATCGCGAAGCTCAAGCTACGCTACATTTCACCTCACGAAGTCATCTCGGCGCATCGACGGGAACGGAGCGGGGTGAAAAACTCACTGCCGCCGCGAACACTCTGGAATCGCATCAAGCTCCCACTCCAGATGGCAGATACTCTGCGCTCCCGATTAGGTTGCCGCCTAGAATATATCGCCTCCGCCTATCGCTCACCTGCTTATAATGCAAAATGCCCAGGCGCGGCAACTCAGTCTTATCACATGAAGAACTGTGCGCTCGATCTTGTCTTTGACTGCGCTCCTGAAGAAGCGATGCGTGAAGCCAAAAAAATGAGACGAGAGGGCCTTTTTAAAGGTGGATTAGGGCTTTATCGCACTTTTATTCACATCGACACTCGGGGTCGAAACGCAACTTGGGGATAAATCGGCAGCCCCGCACGCGCTCTTTGTTTACGGTACAAGGAAAGAGCCCCCCCCAGAGAGGAGCTCTTTCGCACACACATACACATAAATTAACAAATTTACAGTTTCGTTAAGTTACATGCATAGTTACTGCACGTGTTATACCAATCTTTCACAGATTTTATTTATTTTTTACGAGCGCGAATTCCATGAGGCCCCAAAGCCCCTCTTTCACCCTATTTTAACTCCGCTAGCTCCTCCATAAACCCTGCAGAGAGAATGGGAAAACGGCACCAAGTCTTAGGATCCAGATTCTGATCATCAACGTGAAAACTCGGAGCATATCGCTCTCTTTTCCATTGATTTCGACACCAAAGGCGGAAAAATTTCAACACCCACTGCGACATTTGGGAGCGGTCATACTCAGGGTGGGTCAATTTGACTGAGTCAAAAACTTCCAAAGGTGACTTTTTGTCGCGAATCGCAGCTCGCTCAATGGCATCTAATACCGGATATGGCATGAGATCTCCCTCATCAGTTTGATTTTCAGCCTGCGGTCGTAGCTCAGCCGTTGGCTGTTGCTCATTGATCAAACTGAGGGCTGGAATCGGCCCACTTTCTGGCAAACCCGTTTTTTCCAACCAGAGAAGCCACGACCTCAAGAAGGCTTTATCAATCCCTGCGATAGGACTGAGACCACCACAGGTATCTCCATCCATCGTGGCATATCCGACCGCCGCCTCGGAGCGATTACTCGTGGCGAGTAAGAGTGCCCCACGGAGATTCGCCATCATCCAAACGCCCGGCGCTCGAACCCGGGCCTGAATGTTCTGACGAGTCAGGTCATCTTTCTCCCAAGTCAGTTGCCTCTCCAACACGGTCTCAATCCGGCTTTCATAACCTTCTACCAAATCATCGACCTCCCACTCCGCATGATCGGCTCCGATCGCTTCAGCGATTGCTCGCGCAGCATTCCTCGTCACTTCCCCACTATTCTGAGTTCCTTGATACACGGTGAAGAGAAGTGACTTCATCCATAAGTCCTTCTCTTCCGGTAAATCTAAATACCCCAGACGATTTCGTAATTTTTTCTCGCCAAGTTCCTCAAGCGCAAGATCTAACATGATCTTTGCTAGACATGAGACCGCCGCGGAGTCCGCCCCACCACTCAAGGAAACGATAAAGCCACGGGACCAGCTTTTCCGTAAGTAGTCGAAGTAAGCCAAAGCCATGGCCCGAGCAAATTCTTCTTCCTTCGACATTGGCGGAACTGAATCTTGACCATCCCATCGAGTGACCTCCGGCCAGTCAAAAAATACCTCTACTTCATTCCACCCCTCTACATCCACTTCTCGACTCACCGTGCGAGCTTGGTGCAGACGGTTTCGCTGGAGATCCACTGATTTCACAGCCAAAGTCGTTTCTTCAAATGACAGTCGCCGCCCTTCACTGACGATCTTACCAGCGGAAGCAATCAGTCCTCCGCCATCGTAAATTGCCCGACCAGCTTCATTCCCCAATAAATTGGCATACACATAGACGACTCCAAAAGCACGTGAGCCTTCGATCACGAATTGTTCACGCACTTCCTGCTTTCCAAAGGCAAAATGACTCGCGCTCGGATTCAAAATCACATCCACTCCGCTGCCTGAAAAACTTCTCCCGGGACGATCGGCCACCCATGCATCTTCACAGATCTCCAGCCCGATCCGCACTCCTCCGATATGAAAAATGAGATCCCCTAACGGCATCCCATTCTCCTCGACAACAACGCCTTCCGGCCAAGCGCGGAACCACCGAGGTTCGTAATGAAGCCCATCGCCTGCCAGATTCTGCTTTGCTACCAACCCTGTAATTTCACCATCAACAAGAACTGCCACACAATTATACACTGCATTTTTCAGCCAGACCGGAAGGCCGACTGCCACCACCATTCCGCGCGTTTCCGGGGTGATTTCAAGGAGGCTTTGCCAAGCGCGGCGCCCTAGATCTTCCGAAAGGAACTGATCCTCACAGCCATAACCCGTGATGCAAAGTTCCGGTAAACACAGCACGGAAGCACCTTCTTCACGCGCATGATGAATACATTCTAAAATGCGCCGACGGTTTCCCGCCCAATCCATTGGGATCTGATTCAGGCATCCCGCTGCCACTCGAATGCTGCTCGCCATGCCAGTAGCTTAGCAAAGCCACCCCGTGTGGCGAATTCTTAATCTTACCACGAGTAGATGATTGGCCAAGCCACGGAGCGAACACGGCCTCTCCGAGAGTGATCTTCACTCTCCTCAATCGCTTTTGCGACGCCGTTTTCGAATTCCACCTGCGTCTTTGATTTTTCCTCCTTCGTAGTATTCACCAGTTTTCGGTAAACAGCTCCCGTGTGTGGATCACGAATGTTTGCGTAATGTTTGACCGTCTCGTAAACGATGAATTCCCAGGTATCGGACGTTCCTTCGGCTGTGCGGCGCGTTTTAGTCTTCGTCGGTAAGCCGAGAGACCGTTCAACCTCGTCAATGGTCATTCCAATCGCCACCTCATGATTCTCAATGAGATCACGCACAATCAGTTGGCGTTTGTAGATTTTTTTAAAATCCTCAATGAAATTGGGATTTTTAGAAGTCAATGCTTGCGGACTGACCCAGCCAGAAACCCCTTCCCCATTGGTGCGAGTGCCGCGCACTTGAAATGCACGCTCATTGAAGCCGACGAGTTCAACTTTTGTATTCAATTTCAGACGACCCCGTTTTTCTTTCCCCGCTTTGGACGCAAAAACATTCAATGACTTCACGACTTCCAATTTAATCCCTTCAGGAGCGAATTCTTCCGTATAAACAACGGTAGGATCTTGATTAAGGAGCGACGCTGTCGCCAGATTAGCCAGAGAAAACAGGACGAATAATAGTTTCATGACATCTATAAACTAAACGATTTTTCGCCAAATGCTAATCAAATTCTGTATTCTCTCATGAGATATTTTCAATTGGCTCATTCTTGATGAACCGAGAATCAAGACAGACAAACTCACTCTTTGAGGCACACAAAAAGTCACGATAGATTAAGGATATAAATCAGCTTTGCATTTCCCGCCGAGCATGACTAAACAGTGGTCGATTATGGCTAAACCGGCGTTGGGTAAAGGACTTGCAGCACTCATTAAGAACAAAGGAACGGACACCGAACCTGATCCACAGGTCGATCTGCTCCCCGGCGAAAAAATTCACCAAGCACCCATCGCGCAGCTTTTCGCCTCCCCACTCCAACCCCGGAAACGTTTTGCAAAAGGTGGCCTTGATGAACTCATGCAGTCCATCAAGGAACTCGGAATCATTCAGCCACTGATCGTTCGCCGCTCCGGTGACAAGCTGGAACTCATTGCGGGAGAACGACGCTGGCGCGCATCACAACAACTCGGACTGGAAACAGTCCCTGTCATCGAACGGACCGCATCTGATCAGGAAGTCCTAGAGATGGCACTGATCGAGAACCTTCAACGACAGGACCTCAATCCCATCGAAGAAGCAGCCGGCTATGTCCGACTCGCAAAAGATTTCTCAATGCGGCAGGACAGTATCGCAGAACGTGTTGGTAAATCACGCGCCTCCGTCGCCAATGCCATGCGCCTCCTCGACCTCCAAGAACCAATCCAACAACATGTCGCAGACGGATATCTCACCGTAGGTCATGCCAAGGCGATCCTCGGAGTCAAAGACGCCCAAGAGCAACTCGCTGCCGCCGATCACATTCTGCGGATGAACATGACCGTGCGCGCTGCCGAAAAATTCGTGCAGGAGATCAATGCCCCCAAAAAGAAGACGGCAAAAAAGAACAAAAAAACTGTCGAAGCCGATGCGCAGACCCTGCATTTACAAAATCAACTGCGCAATCACTTCTCCACCCATGTTCAAATCAAACATGGAGAGAAGAAAGGCAAAATCGAACTCGAGTATTATGGTAATGATGATCTCGGGCGCCTTTTAGCTCTCTTGGGAGTCAACACAGATTAAACAGCTTCGCTGGTATTCTTGCTCGCAAGAACGATTCGATCACCTTCGATCACTTCCGGCCCATTTTTAGGATACAGAGTTCCTCCATATTCCTGTGCATTTTGGAGAGGACAGGCAGGCAAACCCCGATGGAGGAACTCTTAAATTATCCGATGAGACAGTAATATCAAATGATCAAATCATCATACAAGCTGATAAAGCTCTAACACCTTAGTCAAAAGAACTATTGTTCAGTTGAAAGGCTCCTCTTGACTGGCGCAAGCTATGCTCGATGCTCTCGCATGATGAAGTCATCGTATCTCGCTCTTCTGTGGATTCCCATTGTTCTATTATCCTCATGTGTCGAAAGCGAAGAAGAAATCTGGATTCACGCTAACGGCTCAGGGAAATTAAAAATCTCCCAAGAAATGCCCGCACTCGCACTTTCGGAAGTTGGAGATCCCCAAGCCTATGTCGATGTGATCCACGAAATCGATGCCCTCGAAGACAGCGTGAGCATCCAACACCTCACCTATGAGATGGAGGGTTCCAAGCTCGTCTTCCGCTTAGAGGCGAGCTTTGAAAACATCCTTAAACTAGAAGAGATCGGCACCCGACACACCACACGCTTTCTCACCGCCACCGGAGCTGATCCGGAAAAAATGGCAACCGCCTCCGGAGAAACAACCGTGAAACTCGATGGCCTCCAGCCCAGTTTTCAGCGTGTGATTGATATCGGCAGCTTAATCCCAGCGCCGGTAAAAAAAATGCCGATCTTACTTGGGAACGCGTCATCCAGTTTCACCATGCATTTCCCCTCAAAGGTCAAAGAAACCAATGCGCATCAGATCAGTAACGGCGGAAAAACCATTCATTGGAATTTCTTACTCAAAAATCACCTCGAAGAGCCTATGGTCATGAATGCCACCTCAAGCCTCCCCATTCCTTGGTGGGCTTGGGCTCTTCTGCTAGTGATGATCGTGGTAATCATCTTCGCCAGCCGCTGGCTATGGAAACGGTTCTTTGCCAAGTAACAAAAAAGAATCACCAAGCTTTGTTCCCATCTTGATCAAAAGGCAACCAGACTAAGGAAACGGCTCTGACATCGATATCCTTTTTGTATGGTTTAATCGATTCCGGTTCGAGTTCAGTTTGGTCTCCATCAAATTTGCTCTCCAGCTCCAGAATCTCTTCTGCAAGCTCCGCCTCCAATTCCGCAATGTCATTTTCGACGTGTTTAATTCGATCTTCGGCAATCCCGACATCCCGACGCTGCTTGAAAGCACGAGTCGCACTTGAAACCGAAGATCGACGAGATTTACGGCCACCTAACAGACCGCCTAAAAGACCGCCAAGGACAGATGCTCCAGCTTGCCAAGTTGCACTAGATGCTTCCGACTCTTCTTTTTCCAAGGCCAACTGCGCACGTTCCAACTGGTCGGTCTTGGAACGCAATTTCGTCTCATAGCGATCGCGCAACTTCTCAACGGCTTCGTCTCGTTTCTCACGCCCCTTGATCGTAAGGCGAACGCGGAAATCTCCCTCCGTCTCTCCTAATTTTGAATACATTTTGTATAAAGGAGAATACATCAGTTTTACGCGCTCATTACGGTAGACCCAATCTGCAAATTCCTTTTCAACAGGTTTATAGTTGGCCGCATTCATGGCGTAGCCCGCCAGTTCTTCGAATCCAGCCCCCTGGCGCGGCTCATCATCGAGAGATTTTAAAGGCACCGAACATTCACAATCCGTATCCCAATCAATCCCTCCATCTTCAATCGGGTTCGTGAAGCGGACGACTCGTGAACCATCGAGATCTGCCTTGCTCGATGAAAAATGAACTTCCGCCTCGCGAATGAGAGCCGGACGATATGTGACATCATCTGCCTCTCCAGCAAATGGAACGAAGTATTCCGTCACCCCTTGTCCCACAATGGGACGCTCTCCTTTCGGTGGAGCGGAAGACGCTTGGCTCATTGCCATCGGATTTCCTGGTGCGCCCACCTTTTTCGGAGCGCTGAACTGCTCTCGCTTGGGATCCATGAGAGCCTTAATCTTCGTCCGCGTCAACGGACCACAGAGATAACTCATCACCCAGCGCACATGAAACATCGCAGGACCATCTTCGTGCACGTTATTCATCAAGAACACTCGTGAATCGAGACCAGAAAGGAGATTCTCAATTTGCTTCCGGTCAAAGCTCGCTCCCTGTGAACTCGCCGCACCTTCTAAACCATCCAAAACTCGCGCCTTATCACGCTCGGTCTGGAGACGCCCCAACCACCACGTCCCCATGTTTGAAAGCGCCTTATAATCAAGATCGACAGGGTTTTGTGTCGCCACTAAGACCCCCAACCCGAAGGCCCGCGCCTGCTTTAACATCGTCATGAGCGGTTTCTTACTCGGAGGATTCGCCGACGGAGGGAGGTAGCCATAGATCTCATCCATATAGAGCAAAGCTCGTAGACTCGTCGTACCACTCTGCATTCTCATCCAAGCCAACATCTGATTGAACAAGAGTGAAACGAAGAACATCCGCTCGCTATCACTCAAATGAGCAATGGAAAAAATAGAAATTCTCGGTTTTCCATCGTCCGTATACATCATCCGCTGGACATCCAATGGAGGACCTTCGAGCCAGGTCGAAAATCCCGGACTCGCAAGGAGGGCGTTAAATTTCAGCGCTAATTTCTGCCGTTCCTTCTGATTTAGAAAAGATTCCAGATCAATAATGCCAACCTTCCCGAAAGGCGGTTTCTGAATATTTCGAATGAGCGATTCTAAAGATAACGACTGCTCGTTCATCCAACAGTGATTAAAGATCGAGCTCAGCAAAATCGCCTCCTGAGACTGAATCGGATCAGCATCGACCCCCACTAATGAAAGAAGAGATGAGACCGTCGACTCGATCCGCTCACCCAGAAGTTCCCCATCGTCCAACACTTCAAAAGGAGGCGCTTCAAGAGAGCTTAAAATCGAGACCGGGATGCCAGCCTTACTTCCGGGAGTGAAAATATTAATATCAACCTTCTCTTTCAATTGACGCACCCGATCAGGTGATTGATGCCAGTCCCCAATTCCTTTTTCCCACATTTTCGCGGTTTTCTCAGCAAAGTCATCAGGCGAGATCCCTTTTTTGCGCGCATCGTCTTCGTTGACCCAAGGACGGAAATCAGAAGCTTCGAAATCAGGGAACGTCAGAAGGAGATTAGAAATATCGCCTTTTGGATCGATCACGATGGCAGGGATATGATCCATTGCCGCCTCTTCTAACAGCGAGATACAAAGCCCGGTCTTCCCCGAGCCCGTCATGCCCAGAACAACCCCATGCGTCACCAGATCTTTTGAATCATAGAGCAGCAGGTCATCGGTCACCTTTTTCTCCGCAATATCGTATTCTTTTCCGAGGTAAAAGGAGCCTAACTTTTCATAATCGGGAACGATCTCTGACATGAACGCTAATATATGGGGAGAATTTAGATTTTCCATAGACTAAAATTAGATTTAGCTCATTGCAGTGAACCTTTCCCCTCCTCGCGCCTGGGCTGAGATTGATCTCTCCGCATTGCGACACAATCTCCAAGTCGCTCGCTCGACCTCGGGCAAGGAAGTCATGGCCGTCATCAAAGCCGGAGCATACGGTCACGGACTCGAAGAAACCGCAAAAGCTCTCGATCATGAAGGCCTCCCCTTTTTCGGAGTAGCGAATGCCGGAGAAGCTCGTCGCCTGTTCAACGCGAACATTCAAACTACCCCCTATATTTTAGGGGCTACTCTTCCCTCCGAACGAGAAGAAATCACGGCCCGTGGTTGGACCCCTTGCCTGTGCTCTCTTGATGAAATAGATCACTTCAATGCTCTGGGTCCGGTGAAGGCTCACCTCGCGCTCGATACTGGAATGGGTCGAGGAGGCTTCCTCCCCGAACAAATCCCGCTCGCACTACAAAAACTCGCGAAATGTCCAAACATCACCATCACTGGAGTGGGATCTCACCTGCCAGTTGCCGATGAAGACCCTCATTTCACCCGTTCGCAATTCGAGCTTTTCGATTCCCTCATTACCCAGATTCCTCAAACCGCGACTCCATTCCATATTCATCTCGGAAACTCCGCTGGCTTACTCGATTTCAATAGCCACACAACCAATCTCGTCCGCCCCGGACTCATGATCTATGGCATCTCCCCTCTGGCTTCTCATCAGGAAAAATTACGCCCAGTCATGACCCTCAAAACTCGGATCTCACTGATACACGATCTCCCGAAAGGACACGGTGTCTCTTACGGCCGCACTCTTTTAAAAAGAGACACCCGTGCCGCAATTCTCGGCATTGGATACGGAGATGGCTATCCTCGTTCTCTTTCAGAACAAAACGCACATGTCATGATCCGGGGACATCAATGCCCTCTTCTCGGACGGGTCACCATGGATCAGATCATCGTCGATGTCACCGATCTTCCGACATGTCAAACTGGGGATGCAGTCATCCTCTTCGGCCCTGATTTGCTCGTATCAAATCTCGCTGCGAAGGCCGGAACAATCGCCTGGGAACTCCTCACTCAAATCACCCCAAGAGTCCAAAGGAACTACCGATAAAAAAACGACCTCGACTGTCGCCGAGGTCGCAGAAAAAAATAATATCAAGGAGGTGAGAAAATCTATTTTTTACCCGCCATCTCTTTTTCCTTGGCCATCATCGCCACTTTCCACTTCATATCTGCGGCCGCAACATTTTCCTTAAGATTCTTTTTGAATTTCATTTCAAGGTCTTTGCTCGCATTCAAGAAGATACGTCCTTCATGCACCATGAAGACCGTCGGGTCCGCATCAGCAGCTTTCCCTTTAGAGATACAGAATGCACACTTCCCGTCATAGGCAGGAAGAAACTTCTTTGGCTCTCCGGTAAATGCTTTCATCGCATCAGCATTGACGAAATAATACATTTGCCCCTCATGGCTCACTTTAAATTTCTCCGTTCCTTTGACTGCTTTACCCGCAGCAATATAGCAGACCGGACAGTATCCACTCAGCGCTGCTTTCTTATCCATCGCCTGAGCAGAGACAGTCATAAAAAGAGCAAAAAGGCTAGTCAGTAAATAACGAGATGTTTTCATATTTTATAGATTTTGTTTTAGTAAAGCACCACGTCAAATCGCGGCATCACAAGGGAGATGCTTCGCGCTTTTAAACTATTCCTACAAAAAAATTCCCTCTCAACTGCAATATTAGAATTGCTTATGTATCATGATTCACTGAGTCCCTGCAAATGAGCCAAGGAAGTTCCGCAACACCCTCCCAAGACCTGAACTGAATGCTCTCGATGAAGACGGAGCATTGCGGAGAGCCATGAGGACAGTGAATCTGCTTGCGTCTCGCTAGCACCATCCAGTGAGGTCACATCTTTTGAAGAAGCATTCGCTTGAATCCCAATCAACCGATCAAGCGCCTTATCCTGATAGGCGTTCAGAATAAATTGTGGATGAGTGCAATTCACGTAATAGCCTACCGGAGCGGCCATTTGATCCACCCGCTCCATGGCTTCTTCTAAAGGAGTCCCATCAAGGACCTTCCCATCTTGTCCCGTACAGAAACTGATGATGAACGGCTTTCCCGTCGCCCTCATCGCGCGGGCTACTCCGATCGCTTCTTCTACCGAGGGAAGTGTTTGTGACTGCAAAAAGTCGGCCTCGGTTGCAGCGAGTTCTTCAATCTGTGGAGTATGAAACTGCTCGGCCGCGTCCGCATCAGGAGCAAGTTCAGGACGATAGCAATCATTCTGAGGTCCCGTTAAAGCACCGATTAAAATATCAGCCTCACTCGCAAACTCCTGGCGCACTCCCAGAAGGTAATTTACGGCATCAGTATTAATCGTCTCAGGGACTCGAGCTTCGGCTACCCGCTTCGCATCCAAACGCCAAGTAGGAGCCGTCATCAGGATCGGCAAATTCGCATCCCGTGCCACCTCCAAATATTCCTGATAAAGACGAGTCATGATCGCCCGAGACTCTTCCGGTCCATAAATCAGCGGAGTGTTATAAAGAGTCTCGTGTAGAGTCACCTTAGAATCACGCCGTAATCGCTCCGCAATGGCAGCCTCCGCTAAAATTTTAGGATGGGACTCAAGTAATTGACGAAGCATGGCTCAGCTCTACGCTCTTTACTCGTCGAATACGACCTCTCAATCACAGAATGACGTAATCAACCTCGCCCCAACGTTGCGGATATTCTCTAGCAGCGATTGAAACACCTCCCCAGTCACATAGGGACTAATGATCGTACTGCGAAGATACACCTGCTGATGTTTCTCCATTTGCACGAGATAAAACTCTCCACCTTTGATGACCTCACTGCGCACCTTTTCATTGAGTTCGTTCAATAAGCCACTCTCTACCTTCTCAGGCACGTAACGATAACAGAGAATGTTTGATTCGGGTTTCAGGAAGAGCTCAAAATCTGGCGCATCCTGAACGATGGATGCAAACTCTCGCGTCCTCGCCATCATGTGATCGATATACTCTTCAAAGAGTCCTTCTCGGCCTGCCCGAAGAGCCGTGTAAGCTCGTAAACCCAACATCGGGCGCGTACACTCAAGGGTTCTTTTTGCTAAATCCCACCATTCTCTCGTTTCCTCTTTACTCCAGAGATAGTCGGCCTTTTGAGCGAAAGTCTGGTAAGAGTCATCTTCCTTTTTAAAAAGCACTGCGGTGAGCAAACCGGAACTCAAAAGCATCTTATGAAAATCCACCACGATGGAATCAGCTCGCCCGATTCCCTTCAACAAAGGGCTCATTTTTTTGGAAAAAACAAACGCTCCAGAATGCGCCGCATCCACATGAAACCAAAGCCCCTCATGTTCACAAAGATCTGCCAACTCGTCTAAGGGATCAATTCTCCCGGTCGCAGTGGACCCCGCACTTCCAATCAATCCTAGAACCTGTATTCCTCTCGCCCGTGCCGAAACGAGAGCCTCTCGTGCCGCATCCGCGCGCATCCGGTATTCGTCATCCACACTCACGGCAATGACTCCCTCATCTCCCCACCCCATCATCTTCACCGCACGGGACACACAATAGTGAGCCTCCTCAGAAACCAAGACCGCGTAACGGCACTCATGCGAACCAGAATCCCACGATTCTGTCATCTTCTGCCGCATCGCCAGCAATGCGGTGAGATTCCCTAATGAGCCTCCAGAAGTGAGCACTCCCCCTGCTCCAGATGGTAATCCAAAGCGTTTTACTAAATCCATCATCACCACCCTTTCCATTGGGATGGAAGGATTCCCCACTTCAAAAATTCCACTCCCTGTATCCAAAAAACAGCCAACCAAATCCATCACCGCCACCTCTGGCAAAACCGGTCCCACTTGATGGCCCAAATTCCGGGGATGGTGCACGCGAAACGCCTGCTCGATGACATCATTCACAAAATCATCCCCCTGATAGTGATCCCAACGCTCAAAAGCCTTCTCTGGAGATTCTCCCGAACGCACCGGAACATCTCCCGCCTGCCCCTGAGCAAATGCATCGGCCAGCCGGTCAACAGCTTCATGCGCCCGAGTTCGAAAAAGTTCAGAATCAAAAGCCTCTTCCATCATTTCCCACATCCATACCGAAATTCATCGCTCAGTCTCGCAAAAAAATGACCTTCTCTCCGCCTTTCCCCTCAAAAATGCTCAAAGAAGCGTCTCTCCTCTTGCCATTTTCCTCAGAAGCACTAAATAAACCCCGCGCCGCGCTCATAGCTCAACTGGATAGAGCAACGCACTTCTAATGCGTAGGTTGCAGGTTCGAGTCCTGCTGAGCGTGCCATTCTTAATTTTCTCTTTCATGTTTATCGTTTTTGAAGGCATCGACGGCACGGGGAAATCCACTCAAGTTCAGATGCTCGCAGCGGCTCTGCAAAAAAAAGGCCATGAGGTCATCACCTCGAAAGAACCGACGGACGGCCCCTATGGAAAACGTCTCCGAGACTCGGCCGAAACCGGACGCCTTTCTCCGCAAGATGAACTCGACCTCTTCCACCTCGACCGAAAAGAACATGTCACGGAGTTGATCAACCCCGCTCTGGAACGTGGAGCCACCATCATCCTAGACCGCTATTATTTTTCCACGATGGCTTATCAAGGGATCAGAGGATTTGACCCGCAGGAGATTCGCCAAATCAACGAAGCATTTGCCCCCCAGCCTCATCACGTTTTTATTCTGGAGGTTCCCATCGATACCGCCTTAACCAGAATCGGAGGGCGTGATGGTCAGGCTAACGAATTCGAACAACGCGAATTTCTCGAAAAATGTCATGAAATCTTCGCCGCCCTGCCCGATGACTTCATTACCCGAATCGACGCAAGCCAATCTCCCGAAGAGGTCCATGCCGCGATCCTAGCGAAACTGCCGTAATGCGGCTTGATAGAGATAATCTTCCGACGCCAGTCGCGCTACCAGCTTCTCCTCATCCAGGCCATGGGTCTTACAGAGATCATCCAGAGACTCCGCATGGTTTCGTAATTCCGTATTCACCAGCCCCACGAGTAAATGAGGATCCATTGTTTCAAAATTTGTTAAATTCACCTTCCCGGAGGACATAGATTCGAAATCGCATTGACACCAACGTCTTTTTCCGCAATCTCCGCCTCGCGGCGTCGGAAACGTCGTAACCCAACTGTAGGGACTCCTATGAAAGCAGACATCCATCCTGATTACCATCCAGTCATCTTCCAAGACATGACGACTGGCCACCGCTATATTACCCGTTCAACCGCTAAGTCTGATAAGACTGAGGAAATTGACGGGGTAGAGCACTTCGTTATCTCTATGGGCCTCACGGCCGATTCTCACCCATTCTACACCGGAAAGTCCACCTTCGTGGATACCGAAGGTCGAATCGACAAGTTCCAGAAGCGTTTCGGCTCAGTCCGTCGCGCCAAGAAACCTTCTCGCGGCTAATTTACAGAAATTTACCATTTCGCGCATTTCTGGCAGACCCTCGTTTGCTTGGAAATGCGCGATTTTTTTTGATCAAGGACGTTCGGCACTTACCGGCACTGGAAGTCAGGGTTTCTGCCCTACGTAAATGGAAGCAATCCCACCCGTGAGCGCATGCCAGCAGGTTTCATGGAGCCCTGCTTTATCGAAAAGATCTAACATCGCTTGGCCTTTTGGGAATTCACCGATGGAGCCTGCGAGATATTCGTAAGCCTGTCCCTCTCCCGTCAACGCTCCTGCAATTTTAGGAAGAACCTTATTGAGGTAAAATTCATACGGCTTGGCCAGCAAGCCATCCGGGGTCGAAAAATCGAGCACCAAAAGGTGCCCCCCTGTTTCAATCACCCGCGCCATCTCTCGCAAGGCATCTTGCCAATTCGCCATGTTGCGGAGTCCAAAGGCCACCGTCACCAAGTCAAATTCGGCATCTCCGAAAGGCAAATTCATGGCATCGGCCACCTGCGTTTCCTGCACGCCATTCCTCGTCGCATGCGACAGCATTTCGGGACAAAAATCTGTTCCAAGTAATTTGGCATCGGGGCAGCGTCGTTGGATTTCAAGCGCAAGATCTCCTGTGCCCGTCGCCACATCGAGGACCTTTTTCGGAGCCCACTCCTGAACAAGACGACCGACTTTCTTTCGCCACAAAATATCGGTTCCCGCACTTAACACATGATTGGTCAAGACATAGCGATCAGCAATCTTTGCAAATGCGCCCTTCACAAAACTGGGATCTTGTCCGCTCATGATGGTTCAGGAAGAATATCGATGTAAATACCGGGATCACTCCCCGGCACCTCGACCGCGCCGACGGCTTTTTCATAAAACTCACGCGGACCCACCCCACCGATAAAGCCATAGGCATATCCATTCTCACGCAGCGCTTCGAGACATTTGAATAGCAGTGCTTTCCCCAGTCCCAAGCCACGCGCCTCTTCCGCAACCCCGGTTGGTCCAAAGTAAGCTTTCGCCGTCGTTTCATAACATGCAAATCCAAGCACCTTCCCCTCCCGAGTTGCGATAAAGCAAGAAAGTGGCTGGCGAGAAAAAGCAACCTGTACTTCACTCACCCATTTGGGAGAAAAATGTTCTCGCACAAAATCCTCCACCAGATGCTTCTCATAAGCTCCCGGCCTTCGGAGAATCACCCCGGACTCTTGCACCCGCTCATAAAGGCCCTTGCTATCCGGCAGGTCGTAGAGACGCACTAACATGTCGATCATTTCACGCTGAACATCTACCTTCTTTAGGAAAATTCCAACCGAATATCTTAAAAATCAATCCTGCCATCAGTCTTCGATTGAGCCTTTTCTCGAAACCCTCTTCCCAACTCGCTAAAGCACAAAAGAAATCATTCGCTCTGAATCGCTTTCTCATTCCGAAACATCACTCTATCCTTACCTCCTTATCGAAGCTTCACTCATGATCCTTATCATCACTCCGACCGGGAATCTTCAACTTGAACAAACTCCCGACTCCGCCACCTCTTTCAACGAGTCTGCCAGTAAGCGCATTCGCAAAGCTTTTGATCTCTCCACCAATGATGGCCTCAAAGAACTTGTCTCAAAGTCTCTCAAAATCAAACTCCCCGAAACTCTCACCTACTGGCAAAATATCGCCTCCCTTTGTGTCAAAAAGTGGACTCGTTCACGCAATCATCAAGAAGTCCCCGTTTGGGAAGAAGGATCACGGATGGAATGGCTACTCAGCTACCCTCCCAGCCCCGGTTCCGAGCGTATTTCACTCGATCTCTTAGAACAAATTTGGACCTCATTTTCCTCTCATCTCATCGCAGAAATGACCGAACTCGGTCTCGATACGAAAGCCTATTTAGCCACCCTCAACCCACTCTGGCACGCCCTTGGACGCGTCACCTTTCACCTCGCTGAAAATAAAAAAAATCCAAACCAACCATTTGCCTTCCTCGCCACCTACGCCAAAACCCTCTCAGACTCTGGAGAACTCAAACACATCCCACTCGCACGGGCACTTCAGGAATATGCTCATGAACCAGACGATCTTCGGCACCTTCTGGAACCGGTCAAGCTCTGCTGTGAACGCTCTCCTTTGATTCGCGAATTATTTGAATCGCGCGCGATTTTTAAGCCCCAAATCTGGACCGCCGAACAAGCCCATACCTTTCTCTCACAAGCCACTCTCTATGAAGAGAGCGGCCTCGCCCTGCGCCTTCCCAATTGGTGGAAAATGCGATCCTCGCGCCGCCCCAAAATACAGATTTCCCTCGATCCTAAAAAAGAAGGTGCCCTCGGTGTCGACGCCATGATGCAATTCTCTCTCGGCTTCTCCCTCGGTGATCAATCGCTTACTCCCGCAGAATGGCAAGACGTCATGAATGCGGAAGACACCCTCATTCAACTCAAAGGACAATGGGTTGAGGTGGACCGTCAACAGCTCAAAGAAGTCCTCGATCATTGGGAAAAAGTGCAAGCTGCCCACGCAGACGGTCTCTCCTTTGCCGAAGGCATGCGCTGGCTCGCTGGCTTCGGGCAGGAGGGCTTGATCCCTGAAAATCCAGAGGGCGAAACATCCTCTTGGAGTCACATCGTCCCAGGAGAACAGCTTAAAAATCTCCTAGCGAAAATTCGCCACCCTGACGAGCAAAGCATCGACTCCTCGAAGTGGGTTGATGCAGAACTCCGCCCATACCAAAACACTGGCGTGGTCTGGCTTCGCCAGCTTCACCAACTCCGCCTTGGCGCCTGTCTCGCCGATGACATGGGGCTGGGCAAAACCCTCCAATCTATTGCTTTTCTCTCCTCACTCTACCTTGGTTCAAAAAAGAAAACCGCCCCCTCTCTTCTCATCATCCCAGCCTCCCTCCTCGGCAACTGGCGAGCAGAACTTGAACGCTTCGCCCCCAAACTCCGTTTCTTCATTGCTCACCGGAGCCAAAATTCCCTGGAAGCATTTACCGAAAATCCAGAGCACTACCTCAAGCAACACCAGCCTCATCTCATCATCACCACCTATGGCATGATTAAGCGTCAAGAAAGCCTTCGCTCCTGCCGCTGGAATGTCGTTCTCCTCGACGAAGCTCAAGCCATTAAAAATCCCAGCTCCGCTCAGACGAAAGCCATCAAAGAACTCCAGGCCCAGTCACGGATCGCACTCAGTGGAACTCCTGTTGAAAATAAACTCACCGACCTTTGGTCTCTCTTCGACTTTCTCAACGAAGGACTTCTCGGCACCCCAAAGCAGTTCTCCAAAGCCGCAAAACACCTCGCAGAAACCGGCAACTACCGTCCCCTACGCAAACTCACCGCTCCCTACATCCTACGCCGTCTGAAAACCGATCCCAAAGTGGCTCCAGATCTTCCGGAAAAAACCGAACTCACCACTCACTGCCTTCTCTCAAAACTCCAGGCCAAACTCTATCAAGCAGCCGTCAAACAACTCTCCAAAGAACTCGAAAATCAAGAAGACAACATCGCACGCAAAGGACTCGTCCTCTCCTACCTCATGCGCTTCAAACAACTCTGCAATCACCCCTCCCTTCTCACTGGAGACGGACTCTTCGACCTTAAAAACAGCGGGAAATATGAACGCCTCATTTCCCTCTGCACCGAGATCGCCGAGCGGCGAGAAAAAGTCCTCATTTTTACGCAATTTCGCCAAATGTGTGAACCCATCGCCAATGTCCTCAAAGACGTTTTTCAGCGTGCCGGACTCATCCTCCATGGCGGCACTCCCGTGAAAACCCGCCAAGGACTCGTTTCTGAATTCCAAACAGACCACGGCCCTCCTTTCTTCGTTCTCTCACTGAAAGCAGGCGGCACCGGGCTCAACCTCACCGCCGCCTCACACGTCATCCACTTTGATCGCTGGTGGAATCCTGCTGTTGAAAACCAAGCCACTGATCGAGCCTTTCGCATTGGCCAAAAGCGGAACGTTCTCGTCCATAAATTCGTATGCCAAGGCACCATCGAGGAACGCATCGATCAACTCATCAACAACAAATCTGAACTCGCCGAACAGGCCATCGCCCAAGAAGATGGATCACTCCCCGCCCTCACTCAGATGAACGATGACGAACTCCTAGAGTTAATCTCGCTGGACCTTAACCGAGCGATCAACTAAGCAACATTCTTCATGTGGCAAAACTGGGGACCTCGCGAAACAGTCGGACAACGCAAAGCACGTTGTGAAAAACTCATTGCCAAACTTCGCAAACAAAAAGGCGTCACCATCCGCCCTATCTTGATCGAAGGGCAAAAAATCACCAAAACATTTTGGGGCGACGCCTGGTGCAAGAACATGGAATCCTATGCCGACTACGCTCATCGCATTGATCGTGGCCGGAGCTATGCCCGAAACTGCTCCATCATCGACCTCTCAGAAACCCAAGACGGATTCACCTCCCAAGTCCTCGGCACCGATCCCTATCAGGTAGACATTAAAATAGCCCCTCTCCCCGCCGCTTCCTGGAAAAAGCTCAAGAAAACCTGCACCGGAAAAGTCGACTCTCTTATCAATCTCCTCTCCGGCACTCTTGATGACGGCATTATGAGCCACATGGCCGACCCGAAAAATGGGCTCTTTCCCAAGCCCGAAGAAATCCATATCTCCTGCAACTGTCCCGATTGGGCCACTCTCTGCAAACATGCTGCCGCCGTCCTCTACGGCATCGGCCACCGACTCGACAGCGAACCTGAATTACTCTTTAAACTCCGCCAAGTCGACCACACTGAACTTGCCAGCACCGCCAGTGAAACCATCGAAAGTATCGCCGGAGAAGCCCAGTCCACTGACTCCGACCTCGATGACTCCTCCATCTCAGACATCTTCGGAATAGAGATCGACCTCAACGAAAAAGAAACAGTCCCCCTTCCCCCAAAAGCGAAGAAAGCCAAAAAGAAAACAACCAAGAAGAAAGCTGCTTCGAAAAAAGCCGCTAAAAAGAAAACGGCAAAAAAGAGTGCAAAGAAGAGTGCAAAGAAGAAAACCACCAAAAAAGTAGCGAAGAAAAAAGCTGCAAAAAAGAAGGTCGCAAAAAAAAGAGCGAAGAAAACCGCTCGATAGATTCTCAATCAGCGATCCATTTCCGGAAATCCAATTAAAAACGGATTCACCCCCCATCAACCTGTGAGTTGCACGAAAAAGACTCGTTTTGCGAGTGCTATATGCGTGATAAAGATTGACATTAAAGATTATTGAATAGTCAATGGAATTGTAGTATAGTCCTTCCTGCGATGAAGGCAATTTACGTTTCTACCGGCTTATTTGCGGTTTCTATTCTCTCTAGCTCAGCACTTAGCACGAGCTCACCCTCCCGCGTTGATCGCCTCGAAATGAGAGTAGCGGAGCTCCGGCTTGCCGTAGAGCAGCTCCAACAACAGATTGCATCCAGTCAATCCCATACCGAGATCGCCAGAGCACAAATCGTAGAAGACACTCCTACAAGTTCCCGCAGTTTCTATCGAGTTCAGTCCGGTGACACTCTCTGGCGCATCGCCAATCGACACGATATCAGCGTCAAGTCGCTGCAGCGGAGCAATCCTCGTCTTGACCCCAAGCGTTTGCGTGTCGGATTAAACATTACCATTCCAAGTTCATCCTACTCTCCCGAAAGGAAACGTTCGCCCCTCGGAGCTTCCGGTGGGACTTACCGCATTCAAGATGGTGATACGCTGGGACACATCGCACAGCGCCACGGCATCCGCCTCAGAAGTCTCATCGTTGCAAATCCAGGAGTGAATCCCCGCCGGCTCATTGTCGGAAAAAAAATCTACCTACCCTCTTCCGCTAATAACATTGGCAGCTCTCATAAAGCGGCAGCTCCTCCGATCCCCACTCCGGTGGTTTCAAAAATGCCCCCTCCGCTACCGGAACCAAGAGACCAACCAAAGTTGATTCACATCAAAGAAAGCCAACGCTTCTCTTACATCGCGCAATGCCACGGAACCGACATCGCCACTCTCAATCGACTCAATGATGTCAATCTCCCGGCTGGTCAGCTCATCAAAGCAGGTTCCAAAGTCTACGTTCCCAGCTACTAAATGGCATCACCTTCAGAGCGAATCAGCTCCCGAAATGCTTGGATCAACTGGAGGGTCAATTCACCCGGTTTTCCATTTCCGATCTCGCGATCATCGAGCTGAATCATCGCGATGACCTCTGCGGCAGTCCCCGTCAGAAATGCCTCATCACAGGTATAGATGTCATAACGTGTGAGAGAAGCTTCTCGAATAGATACGCCCAGATTTTTACAGAGTTCGAAAATCACACCGCGTGTAATTCCATCTAAACTCCCATCCGAGACTGGGGGAGTGATGACCTCACCATTTTTTAAGATAAAGACATTATCACCAGTACATTCAGCAACATATCCCTGCTCATTGAGCATGAGTCCTTCTTTTGCCCCGGCCTTCATCGCCTCGACTTTAGCCATGATGTTATTGAGATAATTCAGAGATTTCACCTGAGGGCTCAAGCTACCCGGAGTAGGACGCCGAGTGGCACAGGTGACAACTTCCAATCCAACATCATAAAGTTCATCTGGATAAAGCGAAATGCCTGAAGCGATGATAAACATCGAGGGAGTCGGGCAAAGAAAGGGATTCAAACCCAAATCACCAACACCCCGTGTGACCACAAGGCGGACATAACCGTCTTTGAGATCATTGGCACGAATCGTTTCAATCGTTGACTGCATCACCTCCTCAATGCTCCAGGGCATCTTCAGCATGATGGCTTTGGCAGAAAGAAAGAGTCGCTCAATGTGCGCGCGAAGCCGAAAAACTCGACCGTGATAAAAGCGAATTCCTTCAAAAATTCCGTCACCGTAAAGCAAACCGTGATCAAACACAGAAACCTTGGCATCTGCCTCATCGACAATTGTGCCATCCAACCAAATTTTGCGACTCATTTCTGGAGCGCATCCTGCATTGCCGCACAAAGCTTGCAATCCATTTTTACGGTAAGATGACGCTTCTACGGGAAATTTCTTTTAAATCATCTTCCGACGGATCGTGGACCGAACTCAGGCATTCATCACCTCTTCGATCTCTTCTGCTTCCACCGGAAAATCAGCAAACAGGTCGATATTTTGATCCTCTCCAATGAAGACATTATTTTCAATGCGCACTCCCAAATTTTCATCTGGAATGTAAATCCCCGGCTCAATGGTAAAGACCATTCCTTCCTGAACCATCGCATTGGCAGGACTCACATCATGCACGTCCAGCCCCAGGTGATGAGAGGTCCCATGCATGAAGTATTTCCGAACGAGTTCTTTTGCCTCCGACTGCTCTTTTGCCTCCTTCGCATCGATTAACCGGAGCTTAATCAACTGTTCTTCCATGATTTCCAGCACCTGTTTGTGATATTCACTCGGAAGAATACCGGGGCGAAGGATTTGATTCGCCTCTCTCATGACGTGCAACACCGCGTCATAAACAGCACGTTGCCGCGCATCGTAACGTCCATTGGCCGGAACGGTTCGCGTCATATCCGCATTCCAGTTAGCATACTCGGCCCCAACATCCATCAGAATGAGGTCACCATCTTCGCACACGCTATTATTATCGAGATAATGTAAAACGCAGGCATTGTATCCTGAACCAATGATCGGTGAATACGCAAATCCCCGCGAGCGGCGTCGCACAAACTCGTGAAGATATTCCGCTTCAATTTCCCACTCTCCTACCCCCGGTTTGATAAATTCTAACACGCGACGAAACCCAGCCTCGGTAATGTCAATCGCGGTTTGAAGATAGTTCACCTCGATCTCATCCTTCAGCATGCGTAGCTCATTCATGAGAGGCGCAACACGCTCATAGCGATGGAGGGGATATCGTTCTTGGCATTCTCGAATAAAGCGCCGATTACGAGTTTCCACGAGTGAGTCCGCCCGCAGATGCTCATTGGTATGGAGATAAATGTGCTCCACCTGAGGTGCGACGCGATGGAAAAAATTCTCAAAACCCTCCGTCCACTGCACCATTTCAATTCCAGAGACTTGCGTCCCCTCTTCTTGAGTCAATTTGGCTCCTTCCCAAATTTTCAAAAGTTCTGAGGTCTTCCTCACAAACAGCACTTCTCTTTCTTTCTCGATCGGGGCATCTGGCCAGAGCAACAGAACGGTTTCCTCTTGATTGACACCTGTGAGATAAAACAAGTCACGATTTTGCTGAAAGGGCATGGTGCCATCAGCATTAGACGGCATGAGATCGTTTGCCTGGATCACGACCAAGCTGTTTGGTTTCAGCTTTGCCGCTAAGCGAGCACGGTTTTTTACAAACAACTCGGAGTCAATGGGCTCATATCTCACCAAGCGAGAATGTACTAACCACCATGCCAGTGCAACTTTTGGCGCAGTGTTTCGTAAAAAGAATGCTCTGGCAGACGAATCAATCGAAGAGGCTTCTCATGACACCTGACCTCGACGATGCTCTCTTTCTGAATCCTCAAAATATCGCGACCATCCACGGAAAAAAGAATCGGCTCAGAATTCGTCCCGCATGGAGCTAATTCAATAAAGGAATCCTCGCCAACGACCAAAGAACGATTACTCATGCTATGAGGGCAAATTGGCGTAATCACAAACACCCCCGCATGAGGACCGATCAATGGCCCTCCGGCGGCAAGGGAATAAGCCGTCGAGCCTGTCGGCGTCGCCACGATCAGTCCATCGGCACGATAGTGATTCAGGAGTTCTCCATTCACCCGCGCTTCCAAGGAAACCAAGCGACCAGTCTCACCACGCATCAGCGCCACTTCGTTTAAAGCGAGAAATTCATGCGCCTTTCCTCCCTCCTCAATCATTTTCACCGAAAGCATACTCCGCTCCACAATTTGCAGGGAGCCATCCGCGACGACGGACGTCAGTTTATCGATATCTTCATCCGTACAAGCAGTGAGAAATCCCAGCGTTCCGATATTCACTCCCGCAATCGGGACCTCCGTAGGTCCTAGACGATGAAGAGTTTGCAACAAGGTCCCATCCCCTCCGAGAGAGACAACAAGTTGCGCTCCTTTTGAGAAATCTGAGACTCCTTCTTCATTCACTAGAGCCGCCGTTTCTTTTTCAAGAACAACTTCGATTCCGTGTTTTTGAAAACTTTCCCTGACTCGAGCCACCGCGATGGGGGCGTCTGGCTTAAATGGATGAGCGATAATACCAACCTGCACAGCGCTCTTTTATCAATGGATCAGCTCCATAGCCAGCGGAAGAAGTGGCGAATATCTTCCAGAAGCAAGTAGAGACATGGGAGAAGAATTAAGGTAATGGCAGTGGCAAACAGAATCCCAAATCCCAGAGACACCGCCATCGGGATGAGAAACTTAGCCTGCATATCCGTTTCCAGCAGCATGGGCATCAAACCCACAAAGGTGGTCAAAGATGTCAGTAAGATTGGCCGGAAGCGCCGAGCTCCGGCCCGCATCGCCGCTTCTAAAATAGTTGCCGAGCTCTTCTGATGCCGATTCACATAATCGACAAACACGAGGCTATCATTCACCACCACTCCTGCGAGGGCGACAATGCCACACATCGACATGATGCTCAGATTCAAACCCATCACCACATGACCGGCAATCGCCCCCACCATTCCAAAAGGAATCACACTCATGACAATGAATGGCTGCAAATAGCTCTTCAGCGGAATCGCCATCAGCACATACATCAGCATCAGTGCCCCCACAAATCCGATCATCATCTCTCGGATGCTATCGCGTTGATCACTCTGCTCTCCTTCAAAGCTGAATTGAACTCCAGGGAATTTCTTGCCAATATTCTCAAGCACATCTTCGGTAAAACTCGCCACGATTTCATTCGCATTGTATCCCCCAGAACGGTTCACATCCGCCTGCAAACTGATCGTCTGGAAACGATCCACGCGCGTAATCGAGGCTGAACCACGATCATATTTCGGCTCAACGATCTCCAAGATGGGCACGTCCTCTCCTTGAGAAGTGCGGAGTTTCATCTGCTCGAAATTTGCAATCGATTTCCGCTCTTCCGCAGGATAGCGCACCATGACCTTTACCTCATCTCGGCCCCGCTGGAGACGTTGAACTTCATTTCCAAAAAACGCGTCTCGTACTTGATTCATCACCGTGGCAAGATCAAATCCCAGCGCCTTACCCCGAGGCGTCAGATCGGCAATAATCAGCTCCTCACGCCCCCGGCGATCAGAGTTTGACACCTCAATCACCCCCTCGTAATCATTCGCTAACCGCTCCGTAGCCCAGGCCGTTGCCTTTTCAAGTTGTTTGGCATCATTTCCGGTCAAATTCACATCAATGGCATTACCTCCCGCGCCAGTTTCCGCTTTGATTTTCAACGAGACGAGACCCGGAACCTCACCCAAAATTTCCTGCCAGCGGATTTTAATTTCTTCTGAGGAGACTCCGCGCGATTTCGCCTCGGTTAACTCGATCGTGACTTCACCCAGATGCGTCCCCGTGGGCGGACCTCCCGGAGTGAACCCTCCCTGAAAAGGTTGCATCCCTGCTGTCGCCAGGACATTGACCACGATGGAATTCCCTTCATTATCTTGAAATTCTTCCCCTAACTTCAGGGCGGCCTGTTCAAAACGTCGTACCACTTTCTGAGTTTCACTAAATGGAGCCCCCAAGGTCATTTCGATTTTGCCAGTGAGGACTTCCCCCTCTACTTTAGGAAAAAATTCCCAAGGGACCCAGCCCGTGACCGCCAAGGATACGGAAACCATAAATAACGCGGTGAATCCCACCAGAACGAGATAGCGAAACGTTAAACAAAAACGTAACACGGGGGTGTAAACGATCTCAATAAATTGCTCCAAACTTTTGGCAATCGCACGCTGCACACGCAAGATTGGGTTCCTTGTCTTCTTCGTTGAGGAGGGCTTTAAAAGAGCCAAATGCGCAGGAAGAACCAACTTCGATTGTAAAAGGGAAAAGAAAAGTACAGGAATGACCACCAATGGAATATTCGGCCAAATTTTTCCACTCACTCCGCTGAGCCCTAGCATGGGAGTGAAAGCCGCCATCGTAGTGAGAATGCCAAAGACAACCACCACTCCTACTTCATGCGTCCCCTTCCAGCTCGCTTTCTTAGGATGCTCTCCACTCTGAATGCGGGTGTAGACATTCTCCCCGACGACAATGGCATCATCAACCACGATTCCCAGCACGAGAATGAATGCAAAAGCCGAGATCATATTAATGGAAATCCCTAACTGCGGCATCAGCCAGACTCCCCCCGCAAAAGATACCGGGATTCCCAGTGCTACCAGAAACGCCAAACTCGGACGAAGAAAGAGGGCCAGAACAATCAAAACCCACAAGAGTCCCATGCCCATATTGCGCTTCAAAAGATCCAGCCGCCCTTTCAAAAACAAACTTTGATCATTCCAAACCTCCACTGACACCCCTGGTGGGAGTTCTTTCGTGTTGAGATAATCTTTCGCAAGGCGAGCCACGGTGAGGGTATCCTGAGAACCCACACGAAAGACATTGAGCACCACGGCAGGCTTCCCGTTGAAATTCGACTCCAACTCCACATCTTCAAAACCATCGATCACCGTCGCGATCTGAGAAAGGAAAAGCTCTGACCCATCGGGCAAAGTCTTGATCACGATATTTTGGAAATCTTTCCCCCGATAACGTTTACCCACGGCCCGAACGAGGACCTCCCCAGACTGAGTTTTTACGGAGCCACTGGGTAAATCGAGCGACGCGTTCCGAATGGCAGCCGCCACTTCTTGTAAGGTCAGGCCGTATTTGCGGAGCTCATCTTCTGACACCTCAATGGAAATTTCGTATGGCCGCACTGAGGCCAATTCCGCTTTTTTGATACTCGGAGGTCCTTTGAGAAAATTTTGAATCGCGATGCCTGGACTCTCCAGGACCTGCCACAACTTATTCGCCCGACCTTCCGGTTTTGGACTTTGATAATTCAATAGACCATCGCGAATTTCTTCGGCATATGCTCGGAGATTCGCCTCATCTGTATCCGCACTGATTGCCAAACTCAAAATCTGGCGATTCACCACGAGCTCTTCCAAAACAGGACGTTCCGCATTTTCGGCAAAATTATCGATGGCATCGATGTTTGTTTTCACCTGATCCATGACATCGCGCGTCTCGTAACCTGTCTCTACTTCAATCGTGACACTCCCGATATTACGCGAGGCATTTGAAGTGATGCGTTTGATCCCCTCGACATCCGTGAGTGCTTCTTCAATCGGGATATTCACCCCACTGGTCACTTCATCCGGGGTGGCATTTGGATACGGCACGCTGACGACGATGGCGTCAAAAGCAGTTTCCGGGAACACCTCCTTGCGCAACTGAAACCACGTCGTGAAACCTACGATGAACACCGCAAGCATCAGGAAGTTTGCCGCAACATGATTCCGGCTAAACCATTTAATGACCTTCTCCATCAGATACCGCGAGTTTCATCCCCACAACTGGGAGTTCAATTTTTGTCGTAATGATACGCTCCCCATCAGTCAGCCCTTCACGGACATATAAATACTCACCTGAACTTCGGATGATTTTGAGCGAGCGCACTTCAAGTTGATCTTCCTCGTTCATGACAAACACCTGATCACGCCCCCGCACCGCTCGGCGAGGGACAGGGATCACTTCGTCTAACTGAGAACCTTTGATTTCGGCTTGTACAAATAGTCCTGGAGAAGGGAGGCGAAAACGCTCTTCAGCTTCATCATTTGGTAATATTCTGACTACGAGATAGGCCGATAAGGTGGTGCGATCAATGTCGCCTTCACTCCAAAGAACTTCTGTCTCCCAGCGATGGGTCGTTCCTGCAATCGTGGTCGTCAAATACCCCTCAGCCTCTTCCGGCAGTTGCGCAAAATCATCGAGCGAAAATGGGAGGCGAACAAGGTATTGCTCGGGATCATATAAGAGCCCTAAACGTGCCCCCGGAGCGACTACCGCTCCTAAATCAAGACTGGTCGCACGCACGCGGCACCCAAAAGGGGCCATGATTCTTGTTCGTCCAAGATCTTCGATAGCTTTATTCAGCAGGGCTTGAGCTGAAGTCACGCGCGCTTTGGCACTTTTCAGATAAGGAATTCGCAGGGCCAAATCACTTGGGGTTCTGCCTCCTCCGATTTTTTCCCAATCCCGCTTGGCCTGAATCCCGCGTGCTTCTTCCTGCGCAAGAACCAATTTTGCATCCTCCAGAGTCGCTTCTGCTTGAGCCACGGCCGTTTGGTAATCGACCTGATCTAGCTGCGCAATGAGCTCTCCTTCCGCAAAGGTGCCACCTACTTCGAAATTCGGATGCACATGAGTCACTCTTCCCCCAACCTGAGCTGAAAGTACGGTCTCTCTCCGAGCAAAAACTAAACCCTCACTTTCTAGGGAAAACTGAATTACCCCCCTCTTGGCTGGCACCACTTCCACGAGAGGAACCATCACTTGAGCTTCTTTTTTTTCAACTTTGGGTTTATTTTCTTCCAAGAACTTAATCGTCCCGTAGGTCAAAGCAACAAGAGCAAGGATGCCAATGACGGTGATAATAATACGTTTCATTTTCCGACGCGGTAATCGCCTCCTAGGGCGAGATGTAAAGTGACTCGGTTATCCAGACGCAAGCGTTTGAGGCTGACAAGTTGTGACTCTAAAGACGTTCGATTTGCTTCAGCCGTAATCAAACTAAGAGCATCACCAATCCCACTCGCATAATCTGAGCGACTCGCAAGTGCCGCTTCTTTCGCTGCGATGGAGGCGTCCTTCACCGCTTGATAGCGGAGATTTAAGAAGCGCTCCGTCACGAGCGCCTGCTCCACTTCACCAAAGGCGCCGAGGACGGTGCGCTGGAGGTTGGCCAGTTCAAGACGATCATTCGCGGCCAGACGTTTCTTATCCGAACGAAGCGATCCACCTTGCCAAATCGGCTGGGTGATGGCCGAAGCCAGCGACCAGACGCCAAAGTCAGAATCGACCAGACGTTTGAGCTGGTCCGAACTCGATCCGCCGCGAGCAGTGAGACGAAAGCTAGGATAAAACGCCAATCTGCCCTGCTCCAAACGCCGTCCACTGGCCGCAAACCTCCGCTCCGCTTCTAAAATATCAGGCCGCCGCAAGAGCAGCTCCGAAGGCAATCCCACGGGCGGAACGGGAGGAATGGCAGGAAGACGGGTGGCCGCTCGAAGCGCCCCAGTAGGATAGCGTGCCATCAGAAGCTCTAACTGACGAATCGCTTGCTCTCTCTCCCCCTGCCGCTGAAGCAAAGTCGCTTTCCCAGATGCCACTTCCGTTTCCGCACGACGAAATTCTGAAGAGGAGCCCCCTTCCGCAGTCAACGCATTTTGAAATCGGTCTTGCACAATTGCGAGCGTGGTGTTCCGCAAGCTTTGGGCAGCCTCTGCTAGCTTGATCTGTTCATTAGACTCAGCGACTGCAAGCCACGCTCTCACTACCTGAGCTGCGAGCGAAGCCCGAGCGGCTCGGTATGCTTGTCCTTCCGCCTGCGCTTCCGCGATGGACGCGGCCTGCCCCGCGCGATGGCGCCCCCAAATATCAAGCTCCCAAGAGACGCTGAGATTCGCCCCATAGTTTTCCGAAAGTGACGAAGGAACTCCGCCGTCTCCAAAAGGAAACCCCACAAACACTTGCTTGGAGCGGGAGGAATCCAATCCTGCAGAAACTTGCGGCTTTCTCGATGCTCCTGCAGTGCGAGCACTCGCCACCGCTCGATTGACTCTCTCTGCGGCCACCCGCATATTAGGATTAACCGAAAGCGCTTCATCTACGAGTGAAGTCAACTGACGTCCTCCGATACGACTCACCCAGCGAGTATCAATCCCAGCGCGAGCTTCTTTTGTCTCAACCCATCGCACTGGCACTTGTCCAGAGGACGCGTCTATCCTTGAGGAAGGAATCTTTGCCGTGCAACCCACAATCCAGAAGAGCGGCAAGACTACCCATTTTTTCATGACCAGCCTCCTCCCAAAAAGCCTTTCTCTACCAAAAGATTTGGCCCCGCCTCAATGGGCGTGCGCTGTGTCCCACCAGGGATTCTGGTTTGATCTAGCATGAGTATTCTACAAGTGATTTAGATGCATTTCATCATTTTACAAACATTTGTTTGGACTTTTCTTGCCGCCAGAGAATCCTCCCGGCACATGAAGTTGATTCATCAAGACTGTCTGGCTGGGATGCAGGATATGCCAGATGAATCGATCGATATCGTGGTCACATCACCGCCCTATAATCTTGGAATTGATTACGGGACATACGATGACACCAAGGATCGCTCCTCTTTCGTCACTTGGTGCCAAGATTGGGCGAGTGAAGTGCATCGCCTCTTGAAGAATGATGGTTCTTTTTTTCTCAATGTCGGAGCAGCCCCTGCCAATCCCCTCCTCCCTCACCAACTACTGCTCGCCCTCACTGAGAGCCGTCCAGAATTCATCCTGCAGAACACCTTTCACTGGGTGAAATCGATCACAATCCAAACGCGTAAGGGGGAAACAATTTCCGCAGGACACTTCAAACCGATTAACTCTAAACGCTACGTGAACGACTGCCATGAGTACCTCTTTCATCTGAGTAAAAGTGGCACCGTCCCGCTGAATCGAAGAGATGCTGGGGTTGAGTATGCTGATAAATCAAACATCGCCCGCTGGGGGCATACCGGAGGACAAGATAAACGCTGTCGTGGCAACACCTGGTTCATCCCCTACGATACCATCAAATCTCGGGACAAAGATCGCCCCCACCCGGCGACCTTTCCCGTGGGCCTCGTTGAGCAATGCCTCAAGTTGCACGGCCTCCAAGATGACACCCACCTGCTCGATCCCTTCCTTGGGATTGGCACCTCGGCCGTCGCCGCTTATCGTATGAAAGTCCCCCACTTCACCGGATTTGACATTGATGAAAACTATCTCGCGGTGGCAAAAGAACGACTGACCAAAGAAGAGGAAGACGCGGCTCAAACTCTCCTGTAAAGATTCATCGTGACAAAAGCGCTCGAGCTGGCTGATATTAAGCGGTCATGAAAACACATTTGCGAGGCAGTCTCATCATCCTGTTCTTCAGCTTTTTGAAACTCACTCCTGCGATGGGAAAGATCGTGGAATTTGATCGCCTCGAATCGTATTCCATCGTTTCCCAAAATGCCTGGGAAATCGTCTTTGACATCACCTATTTTTACGATCAAGCGCCACAAAAACGTCCTGCCTTTCTTGGGGTCGAGGGATTTGAAGGAACGACCGCTTGCTCCTATCTCACATGCGAACCAGTGCGCCTGCGGCGTGGACGACATACCGCGAGAGTGAGCCTCGCAGTCAATGCCCAACTCGATCGCCGCCGGGACACTCATTTGGTGAATTTCTTTCTCTATCATGCGGGGCAACCGGCATTTGCATCACGAGAAGTAACCCTCTCACACCGCTGGCAGAGGAGAAACCGCCCCGCAGAACCCGTTGTAGAATATCAGGAGTATGCGGTCTGCTTTCCAGACATTGCTATCACCGTAATGCGCCATGATGGACAGGTCACCATCTCATCTGGATCCGCAATTTTAACCGACGGACGCGAATGGGAATGCCAATCCGTGCAGCCCGGGATCTTTTCTCTCAAAAGGAAGTCCTGGAAGAAAACCAAATGGACGGTCGACACCTATAAAGGCAAAGTCATGGGGACTCAGAGACGCTATCGGGGCTTTCTCCTCGCAGGTGAAACCCTTCCTTTTCGGGTGGTAAATTATCGCGACCGATGTGTCATTCACCTCGGAGCAGGACGGCTTATTCACGATTTAAAAAAAGATCAACTCAAGCTCGAAGCCGGAGGAAAGATCATTTCGAACTGTGTCCAATGGAGCACTCACTGTGTGAAACCAGACCTTTATCACCTACAACATCAGGGCTGGAAACAAAGCTACTGGGCTGCAGATCTCACTCAAAAAAAGAGCTACACTTCGCGTGGAGGGCGCTTCCGAGAAGCCGGAGGGCGCTTTTCCAATCTTCCTTACTCTCTGGAGGTCAAATAAATTCAAACATGATTTACCGCAAATGATGCGGGAAAATCACCCGAGACTCTTGCAGTGAGCGCTTGAATCGCTATGGTGCCTCCATGTTCTCAAATCTTGCTGACAGTCTCGACAAAACCTTTCGGAATCTCCGGGGAGTCGGAAAAATCTCAGATAAGAACATCTCTGATGCCCTCAAAGATGTTCGACTCGCGCTTTTGGAAGCGGATGTCGAACTCGGAGTTGTTAAAAACTTCATCGCAAATGTCAGCATCAAGGCGCAAGGAACCGATGTTCTCAAGTCCATTAAACCTGGGGAACAAATCGTAAAAATCTTTCAAGACGAACTCACCGAGCTTCTCGGCGGAGATCAAGCGCCCATCAATCTCAACCCTCCCGGATACGTTCTAATCTGCGGCCTCAATGGAGCGGGTAAGACCACCACATCAGCAAAGCTGGCCCTCCGTCTTAAAAAAGAAGGACGTCGCCCTCTCCTCATTGCCTGCGATCTCTACCGTCCCGCGGCTATTGATCAGCTCGCCAAACTCGCGGAACAAGTCGATGTCCCTTGTTATACCCCCGACCCATCGGAGACCGATCTGGTCAAAGTCGCGAAGGATGCAATCCGCTGGTCACAGCAGCAAAACGGCACCGTTCTCATCTTTGATACCGCAGGTCGTCAGGAACTTGATGAAGATCTTCTCAACGAACTCAAAAAACTGAACGACTTCTTAAATCCGGGAGAAACCCTCCTCGTGGCAGACTCTGCCACGGGCCAACAAGCAGTCTCAGTCGCACAGACCTTTGACGAAAAAATTGGCATCAGTGGATTAATTCTCACCAAACTTGATGGTGATGCTCGTGGGGGAGCCGCCCTCTCCATGCGTGCCGTCACCGGGAAACCGATCAAATACATCGGGGAAGGTGAAAAAATGGAGAACCTCTCCGAATTCCACCCCAACCGAATGGCAGACCGAATTCTCGGCATGGGAGACGTCGTCAGCATGGTGGAGCAGGTCGCCGATAAGATTGATGAGAAGCAGGCCATGAAATCGGCCAAACGTCTTCAATCCGGACAATTTGATTTTAACGATTTTCTGGAGCAGATGAAAATGATCCAAAATCTCGGACCATTGGATGGAATTTTGGGTATGCTTCCCGGTTTCAGCAAAATTAAGAAACAACTTCCCACCGGAGCCTTGGATGAAAAGCGCATCAAGCAAATGGAAGCGATTGTCCTTTCCATGACTAAGAAGGAACGCTCCAAGCCCGTCATCATCAAAGCCCCTCGGCGTAAGAGAATTGCCGCTGGATCAGGCACCTCCTTGATTCAGGTGAACCAGCTTCTCAAACAATTTGGACAGATGCAGAAAATGATGAAGTCCAAAGGGAAGATGAAGGGAATGATGCAGCAGCTCGGAGCTCTCGGCGGCGGCGGTGGTGAAATGCCAGATCTCGGCTCACTCGGCGGAGGGGGGGCAGGCGGCGGCATGCCCAAGGGCCTCGGCGGACTCAGTGACCTCCTCGGAGGCAAAGGAAAAGGCGGGCCGAAATTCCCACAATAGCGGATCTCATTTTTACTCGAAATCGTCGTCGAGATCCTCTGGCAGAAAGAGATCCTCGCTCTCTTCCAACTCGACAGATTCCTTATTGGCAACTCGTGAAATCACGACGCGGAATCCGTGTGACACGAGCCGAGTGTCATTACGCTGTAGGTCACGGTGACTCAGCAAGAGGTGGGCTTCATCATGACTTTCCCAGCTCCCTCCACGAGCCACAGCCAAGAACGAATCTTCCTGATAATTGTCTGAAACCCACTCGAACACATTTCCTCCCAGATCGGCAATGCCCAGCGTATTCTTACCGAATCTCCCAACTGGCGCCGTGTGACGGTACTCGTCTTCGTAATTCTCAATCATCTCGTCCCCATAATTTCCCGATCCTACGGGAGGCGGCCAAGTCCCTTCTCCCCACGGGAAGACGTCTGGATTCTCACTCTCACGTTGAGCTGGGGTTTCACCAAGCTCCGCCAAGTCAACCATCTGACTCCATTCGCTATCACTTGGGAGGCGATACTCATTCCGCTCTTTGATTCTACTGAGCCGATCACTCTTTTCGAGGTTGGTCAACCATCGACAAAACTCCTCCGCCTCACCACGAGTCACATTGACTACGGGGTGTTCCTCGGTTTGTGAAAAATCTAAAATTTCAGGCTCTTTCTCCTGACTCGTAAGAAAATGACGATAGTCTTTTACCCGCACCTCATGCACTCCAACCATAAGATCCTCTCCCAAGGGGACGAATTCCATCCCCAGACTATTCTTCCAACTACCCTGCCCAAAGCGCACACTCTTATCAGGTCTCAGTTTGATTAATTTAGGAGGAGGATCTTGTAGGTCTGACAAAGGGGCATGTCCGGTGACCGTCTTATATCCTTCTAGAGCGACCGTGTAGGTCACGATCCCCGGCTGAATCTTCCCTGACCAGGGAGTCGTCCCAATATAGCGAGTATCAATAAAGACCTCTGCTCCCGCAGGTTCGGTATTGATTTCAAAAATGACATAAGGAATCGGACGGACTTCCAACTGAAAAGGGCGCCACCCCGAAGGAGCGCCGTCGGGAATTTTTCCAAAGCCGGTATTGTAAAATTTCACTTTTATCTCGCGATCTTTCTCATCCAGCTCATCCAAATCGCGAGGCAGATAGCCCTCTTCCCGGCATTTGCTCTCCAACCAATCCGCGTAATCATCGGTCCAGGACTTCTTCACCAGAACGATCTTCGTTTCTTCTCCATAAGCCGAATGAGAAATCACATAAGGTTCATGATCACCTTCCACCAAGTCATTTTCTAATCGGTAGAGATTCCACTCACGCTCTCCCACGTATTGTGAGGAAACGTGATTCCTTCCTTCGGGGTTATAAACCATTCCCAAGGCATCTTTCCAAATTTCATTCTCAATCGGCGGTGCATCCACCAAAAGCTCTACCTCCACCACTTGCACCTGATCGTTTGACTCAACCTGTATCGGAACCTCAAGGGGGCGATAGCCCTCTTTTTTCAAAACGACATTCACCGTACTTCCAACAACCAAGGCCTCGGGGAAATCAAATCTAGTTGGCCCTTGCAAAAGGCCATCGAGATAGACTTCCGCAGCCGGAGGCTGGCTGATAATTGTGACTCGAGTCCACTCTGGCGGCAGGGGAACGCGTCGCCCCTCAATCACCCTTGTCCCCCATGATGCCTGAAACCAGATCTGAAAGATAAAGAAGCTGAGAAAAGCCACAATAACCGCCATGATCTTGACGCCGGCCGGGATTTTACGCCGGATTTTTTTTCCTTCTTCCAGAGCCGTTAATTGCTCGACCAAAGAGGAGGCGCTTTTGATTTTGCGTTTTTCAACCCGCGGCTCGCAGACATCACAGATGATGCGATTCAATTTGATCCATTTCTTGCGATCATCTTCATCAGGTCTCTCGACCGGAAGCTCAGGAAACTGGAGGCGATCCATCCCCGTCGCCATTTCATAAAGCACCTTTCCCAGACTATAAACATCTGCTCCTACCGTCCCCGGACCTTCCGGAGGCACAAAACCTTCTGTTCCGACAAAGGTCCGCTGATCCAAAGCCGCGACTAGGCCAATGTCAGCAAGCTTGGCCTTTCCTTCGACAAAAATGATGTTGGATGGTTTCACATCACGATGCGTCAGCTCACATTCATGAAGGTGTTGAAGAGCCTCGGCTAAACGACGCCCCGTCTCCACACAGAGATTGGTATCCAGCGGAATTCCTGGAGTTTTCAGAGCATCACTCCGCACCGTGCGAGGTTCATATTCTGCGGGGTTAATTTCACCGGGAGAATGAGCATCATCACCCAGCTCCATCACATAGTAGTAGAAAGGCAGTTCCCCCTCACCCATACTGCGCCCCACATGCAAGATGTGCACGAGGCCCGGGTGATCTCTGGAGATTGGTTCGAACTTTAAAATTCCTTCAAACTCTCTTTCGAAAGTTCGCTCATCACTAAAATCTTCTCGGTATACGATCTTAACGGCACGCAAAGCACCGGTCACTCCGCGTGCGAGCCACACTTCACCATAAGCCCCGCCGCCAATTTTGCGGAGAACCTCATGATCCGGAATGATTGGATCAGGTCTTATCTTCCTCTTCTGCATCCTTATTGAGCTTTGAGAGCTCTTTTTTCAAAACAGATCCGACACGGTGCTTAGCGAGATATACCTGCGCCATACTGACGCCGAGGTGATCTTGCACTTTTTTCGCATCCCACTGTTTAATCACGTAGTAGTCAAAAATTTGATACTGTTTGGGTGAGACCTGAGCCTTCACTTTTGTGAGGGCCATATCTGCGATGTTTTTCTTCCACTCAACATCCCACATCCGATTGAGCAAATCTCCTTTGGGGTCTTCAAATCGATCAATGATTGCCGTTTTCCGCTCATCATCCCAACCGCCTCCAGGCATCGCCGTATCCTTTTTACGCTTTCTGAACTGATCATTAATCCGCCAGCGCGTCATATTCATGAGCCATGTTTTAAATGAACCCTGCTTCGGATCGTAGAGATTCTTTTTACTCTGTTTAGCGATCGATAAAATCGTCTCCTGCACCGTATCAAAGGCTTCGTCAGGACGGAGTCCCGCCTTGATTCCCACCGCGTAAATCAATTTCCAGTATGTCTGATAGAACTCGTCCCAAGTCCGCTGATCTTCCCAGTTCTCTAGTCTGGCGATGAGGCTCTTGCGAGTCTTGGCGTAGCCTTTGGAGAGATCCACCTCTTTTTCAGCAGGATCTTCGCCATTCTCTTCCTTTGTCTCATTTTCGTTTGCCATGATTTTCATGTGATTAATAACACACTTTACCACCCAAGTCTTTCGCGAAAGTTAACTATGTCAATGCTGCGCATCGACGGAACACGTCCTAATGGAAGATCTTCCTCCGAAAGGAAGAGAGGGATTGCAAATAAAATCGCCCTACCATAGCCTCCTTTCATGCCCCCAGCTCCGGACCTGAATAAACTCCCTCCATTACCGAGTGTTTCTTCAGAGGAGCCTGCTCGAAGCCCGATGAGCGTCCTGGAGCCCATCCCCTCTCTCTCATCAGATCAAGAGAAACCAATCCTCCCAAAAGTCTCCCCTGCTGATTCAAAGGGATCGATTGTTCAAATGGATCTCCACGGAAAGAGCACTCAACCAGCCCCTTTCGTTCGAAAAATTGACTCCCCTTTTGAGCATCTCAACGCCCCTTTGGTAGAACCCCACGAACCAAAGAACCACGAACCAGCGAATACTGTTTCAGCCAACCCTTTACCCACCGGACCTCTTAAAAAAACTGACGCCGTCTCCCAAGCCACCGCTATGAAGAGGCCAAATACGGCCATTCCCCCTGCTCCACCATCTCCTAGTAAACGAAAAAAATCTCTGACCGGACCAGTGGAAGTCCGCTCAGAGCCTCGCGCGCTGGCCCCTCCGGACATCATGCTCCGAAATACCATTCGCCGCAGCGTCTCTGAACAAAACTCGGCCGCCAGCCCCTTCCGCGATATCAGCCCCTTACTGCGGATGCAGTGGATGATTCAGGCTCTCTTTAGCAGCCGCACCTTCGATGACATCGCATTTGAAAAGACCCGCCGGTTCCGAATCGAAGAAGTCTACCTCCTGCGGAAAGAATCATACACCCTGATCTCATATGCCAGCAGTGATCCGATCCGGCACATCTATCCGCGCAAAGTCGATTACGACCTGAGAAGACTCCGAGTAGAAGTCAATGAGGCCGTCAAAAACAACCTCTCCACATTCAAAATTACCGGGGGGAAAAATGTCATCATCCGCACCGGTAATTACTCCCATTTAGTGGCCGTCATTCGTGGAACAGAAAATGAATTTTTTGAAGATGACCTTGATTACACCCATCGCCGAATCGAGCACCGCGTAGGGAAACGTTTAATCGATGAAGTTTCTAATTTCACCTTTCCCTTACAGCCGCTGCTTGAAGATTGCCTCCTGATCCAATCGCCTACGGCACCTCAATAACTCCGCTTCTCAAAAAACTTCTTTTAAGAGTGACTCCAAGCACTCCTGATCAGTCTCATCAAACGATCCAATCTCGGTCGAATCGACATCAAAGACTGCGATCAAGACGCCATCTTTAAACACGGGAACGACAATCTCGCTGCGAGAATTTTCATCACAGGCAATATGCCCCGGAAAAGCACTCACATCTTCTACAACCTGAGTCACTTCCGTCTCCGCAGCAGTGCCGCACACTCCTTTCCCCATTTTGATTCTTAAGCACCCCACGGAGCCTTGATATGGCCCGATCACCAGCCCTCCTTCGCTGCGTCGATAAAAGCCCGTCCAAAAGAAATGGGGCAGCGCATGGTGAAGAACTCCTACGACAGAAGCCATGCGAGCGATCTCATCACTCTCACCCTCAACGAGGGTAAGGATTTGTTCATGACACTGTTGATAGATTTGCTTTTTTGAAACCGACATCGGCGCGACATTATTTCTAAAACTCAGCCCTGACAAACCTGCATTCTCCTCTACACTCTTCTTTGTGAGTTATCAGGTCTTTGCCCGGAAATACCGTCCCCGTACATTCGATGATGTCTTAGGTCAGGATCACGTGATCCATACCTTACGTAATGCCATTGAGCAGAAACGCATCGCGCATGCCTACCTCCTCGTCGGTCCCCGTGGCACCGGCAAGACCACCACGGCCCGAATCCTCGCCAAAGCACTCAATTGTCCTGATGGACCTAAAATTGATTTTGATCCCGATCACGAAGCGTGTGTCGAAATCGCAGAAGGACGCGCCCTGGACGTGTTAGAGATTGATGGAGCTTCGAATAATGGCGTGGAGCAGGTCCGAGAACTCCGAGAAACGGTCGCCTTTGCCCCCGCACGAGGACCGTATAAAATCTATTACATCGATGAGGTCCACATGCTCTCAAACGCCGCCTTCAATGCTCTTCTTAAAACTCTGGAAGAGCCACCCGAACATGTGAAATTCATCTTTGCCACGACAGAACCCAATAAAATCCTCCCCACCATCATCTCTCGTTGTCAGCGTTTTGACCTACGCCCTATCCCCACCGAAATCATTTCCAAACACCTTCTTCACATCGCGGAGGAAGAGTCCGTGGCACTTGATCACGCAGCGGCCTGGGCCATTGCGAAAGGAGCCGAAGGCGGCATGCGCGATGCTCAGTCAATGCTCGATCAACTTGTGGCCTTCTGTGGAGAAAAAATCACGGAAGCCAACGTGCTCGACATCTTCGGCTTCACCTCCAGAGAAACCGTCGCCACCCTCATCCATGGTCTCCTCAAAAAAGAGGCCGCGCAAGCACTCACGGTTGCATACGAACAATTTGAAAGCGGGAAAGACTTGTCTCAATTTCTCGCCGAAACCGTCCTCGCAATTCGCGCCCTCGTAGTTTCAAAAATTGATTCCAAAGCCAGTCGAGAAGGCTTTTCCGAAGCTCTCTGGGCCGATCTGACCGCCGCCATCGAGCCCATCCCAGCAGAGCGCCTCCTTGCCCTCATTGACGTATTTGCAGAAGCGGAAAGCCGGATGAAATGGGCCTCTAACAAACGCCTTCATTTCGAACTCGCCTGCTTAAAGGCGATCCAAAGTTTGAACGAAATCCGCTTGAGTGATGTCATAAAAACGATGGGAAAGGTTCAAGTGGAATCGGTCACCGCAAATCGCGCCGCCTCTCCGCCCCTTTCAGAACCTTCTCATCCTGAACCGACTTCCAGCCCAAAGACCACTCATGCTTCTGATCAATCCTCACAAGGAAACACCCCGCCAGAGAAGACGGAAAAAGCCTCTGGCATCGATGCTCTTATTGCCAGCGCTCCAGATGAGCCCGAAGAAATCTCCACCCCTCCTGCTGCTCAGTCAGCTCCTCCCAAAAACGAAGAAAAAACTCCCGAACCTGAACCCGAAATCGAAACGAACGATTTCCATAATGACCCACTGGTTCAGGAAGCACTTAAAATTTTCAAAGGCACCTTGGTCTCTTAAATTCATCTGTTCATGATTTACCGCCGCACTTGGCAACTCGTGCCTCTCATCCTCCTCGGCGGGTCCCTTGGGTTACATCTCATTACGGTTCTTCTGTTTACTCACACCCCGGATCGCTTCGCGGCATTCACCGTTTTTCCCGTCTGGGTTTGGGGAGGTATCGGTCTGATCTTAAGTGGCAGCGCTTTTCTTTTCTTACGCGCTCGCCTTTCGCTCATCGTCTCACTGGTGTGGGCGGTCACGATTTTCCTTCTGGCAGATGAAGCCAGAAGTCTCGGACGCTTGGGGCATTCCCCTCCCCTCATTGGCAGTCGAGACGCCTCCATTCGAGTCGTCACTTTCAATTGCCACTCAGGTCGAAATTTGGATCTACACCTCGCCCCTTACTTGCCGGACATTATCTTCCTCCAAGAAATTCGTTCAGGTTATCATGCCAAAAAATTAGTCGAAAAACTCTTCAACGGTCAGGGTGACTATCGTCACTACGCTCGCCGATCATGCGCCGTCATCGTGCGTGGTAAAATCGCCCATTACCTCGAAGTTCCCGGTACTCGCTGTCAACTTGTCACGGCAAGACTTCACAACGGAGTGGAAGTTCAGCTCATGAATGTCCACCTCTCTCCGGCGACGACCAACCTCCGGCTTTGGCGTCGCGACTGCTGGCGGGCTCACTACCATAACCGCCTTCGCCGCAGAACAGAACTAGCCTATCAACTCGCCGTGCTGAAACAAAAGACCCCCGCCTTTCGCCTCCCCACCATTATTGCTGGGGACTTCAATGCTCCTGCGAATGATGCTTCTTATGATCTCTTCGGAGGAAATTTCGTCGATACCTTTGCATCTGTCGGCTCTGGTTGGGGGAATAGCTACCCCAGCACATTCCCCATTGTGCGCATTGATCATATTTTTTCCACGACAGATCTCATCCCAGAACGCTGTGCCGCCATTACCATTCCAGGCTCAGACCATCGCATGATCGTCGCAGACATCCTGCCTCGGCAAAATTAAACCTCTTATATCACTCTCCCATGACGACCGCGTTTGCAGCCGCATAATGTTTGGCATGGGTCAGACTCACCTTGACTTCGACGACCTTACGAGACGCGGCATACGCAGCTCCATTTCCCGATAAAGTCACCGCAGGTTCCCCAGATTCTTTCCGGTCAATTTCGAGATCCAACCAGCCAATCTCTTTTCCGATCCCGGTTCCGAAAGCCTTTGCAATCGCTTCTTTCGCCGCAAAGCGAGCAGCAAAATGAAGCTCTGGACGCTTCTGCTTTTGACAATACTGTTGTTCAGATTCAGTGAAAATGCGCTGCATAAAGCGCTCGCCAAATTCATCAAGAGAAGACTTCACTCGATCTACCTCGACGACATCGATTCCAATTCCGAGAAGATTCACCCTTCCCCTCCTTGGTATGCAGCCATGGCATCGCGCATCTCTTTCACAGATTGGCGAAGCCCAACAAACATCGCACGTGCAATCAACGTATGCCCAATATTCAGTTCGCTCAGGTGCTTGATGGAAAAAATATCCTGAAGGTTCTCATGGTGAATCCCATGGCCGGCATTGATCTGAAGCCCAAGTGCCTGCCCCTGATCAGCTCCAGCCTGCAGACGAGCAAGCTCTTTCAGTCGACTTTCCCCCTCCGCTAACGCAAATGCGCCCGTGTGAAGCTCGATCATCTCGACTCCCAACTCTCCAGCGGCCGCGATTTGCTTCGGATCAGGATCAATAAAAAGACTGACTTTGATTCCTAGATTTTGCAGGACCGGAATTCTTGTCTTCAGGGTGGCGCTTTGCTTCAACACATCCAAGCCTCCTTCCGTGGTCACCTCTTCCCGGCTCTCCGGGACGATGCAGACAAATGCGGGTTGAAGCTCCACCGCTAAGGTAAACATTTCGGGAGTATTTGCCATCTCCAGATTGATCGGCAGATCGATTTCACGTTTGAGCAAAAAGGCATCCTCCGCCTGCATATGACGACGATCTTCTCTCACATGAATGGTGATGGAATCGGCTCCGCCCGCCTCGGACTCACGGGCCGCTTCCAAAATAGAAGGCTCCACAATGGGCGCGTCAGGATTGAGGGCATAACGGGCTTGCCGCAGCGTGGCCACGTGATCGATATTGACCCCAAGAAGTAAGCTCATGGTAGCGAAGAATTAAATGGAAGCTGAGTCTGTTAGAAATCCTGTCAGAGGGCTGGTGGCATTTGCTTTGAGATCCGCTTCCGGCAGTCCCATTTCATAGGCCGCCCGTCCTGCTTCAACCGCTTTCTGAAAGGCGATTCCCATCCGGCAAGGGTCAGTCGCAATAGCAATGGCGGTATTCACCAAGACAGCATCTGCTCCGAGCTCCATCGCTTCCGCAGCGTGACTCGGAGCCCCAATTCCAGCATCGACGACCACGGGCACCTCCGCCTGATCGATGATGATACGGATTTGATCCCGAGTGGCGATGCCACGATTACTCCCGATGGGAGCACCGAGCGGCATGACTGTGGCGCAGCCGACATCTTGGAGACGTTTCGCTAACACCGGATCGGCATTGATATATGGTAAGACGGTGAACCCTTCTTTGACCAACTCCTCTGCGGCTTTGAGCGTTTCAATAGGATCGGGTAAAAGGTAGGTAGGGTCCGGGTGGATCTCCAGCTTGATCCACTTTGGCAGTCCTGCAGCTTCCGCCAGCCGAGCAAGTCGCACCGCTTCCTCGGCATTCATCGCTCCACTGGTATTCGGAAGGAGGAGGTATTTCTCTGAATCAACGAATTCGAGAATATTCGAGAAGGGGTCCTTTTCACCACTGAGATCTGCTCGTCGGAGGGCCACGGTGACAATTTCTGTCCCACAGGCGCTCAAAGCATCACGCATCAATTCGAGGGACGGGAATTTTCCCGTGCCCGTCATCAAACGTGATGAAAACTCACGTCCGGCAATCACAAGTGGCGAGATCATTGCAGCCTAAACAGGGATAAGGTCTGCAACCGCTTCCCGTTCTTCGGAAAGCTCTCGGACGGAAGCGTCAATTTTTTCGCGAGAGAAGTCATCAATTGGAACTCCTTCCACGACACTCCAGGTCGTCCCGTCTGTTTTGATCGGCATCGAGGCGATGAGACCTTCCGGAATTCCATATGAACCATCCGAGCAGACTGCTACGCTGGTCCAATCCCCTTCAGGAGTAGGAGTCGTTAATGAGCGCACCGTATCCACAACGCCATTGGCGGCGGAGGCGGCGGAGGAAGCACCGCGAGCCTTGATGATGGCTGCTCCACGCTGCTGCACCGTGCTTATGAATTCGCCCTCCAACCAAGCTCGGTCAGAAATGACTTCCGTGGCAGGCTTTCCGGCAATTTTTGTATTGGTGAAATCAGGATACTGAGTCGCAGAATGATTCCCCCAGATGCAGAGATTTGTCACCGCACTGTTGTGCACGCCCGCTTTAGCTGCGAGCTGGCTTTTCGCTCGGTTCTCATCCAAGCGAGTCATGGCAAAAAATTGATTACGAGGAATATCACCGGCGTTGTTCATTGCGATCAGGCAATTGGTATTGCAGGGATTCCCCACTACGAGGGTGCGCACATCAGATGCCGCATTCCGAGCAATCGCTTGGCCCTGGCCAGTGAAAATTTTCCCATTGATTCCCAGCAAGTCCTTGCGCTCCATACCAGCTTTTCGCGGCACGGAACCTACTAAAAGAGCCCAGTTTGTCCCGGTAAACCCTTCGTCCAGACTCGCGGTTGGAGTGATACTTTTCAGTAAAGGAAAAGCACAATCGTCAAGCTCCATGACGGTGCCCTCAAGTGCTCCCATCGCCGGTTCGATTTCGATCAGGCGGAGATTCACCGGTTGATCTGGGCCAAACATGGAACCAGAAGCAATACGGAAAAGGAGCGCGTAACCAATTTGTCCAGCAGCTCCAGTTACGGAAATGGTGATAGGGTCTTTCATCGCCAAAACCTTTACTCAGAGGCTGCGACAAGGTCAACCATGTGTTCACGCGAGTGACCAAAGAATGTCAGCCGCCTTCTCGGGAGCGAAGGCGGCTTGAGAAAAATGAAGACCTTGCTGGAAGATGGTCTTACTTCTGTTTTTGCTCTTCCTCCAAGAAGAGGCGAGCGGCATTGAAGCTGCTCCGCGCATACTCACGCAGAGACTTATCATCTAGGAGAGCGAGACCTTCTTCAGTCACTTCGGCGTGGAAAATCTTCCACGCTTTCTTGCGCATCTGGTCATAATCTACTTCAGGTCGCGGCTGTACCGGTCCGTCATCACGACGTCCACGGCGGCCCCGACTCCGACGCCCTCCTTTTTCTGAGCGGTCGCCCCGGGAATCATCTCGATCATTTTGATCACGCCCCTTGGCTTGAGCTTGCTCTTTTTTAGGAGTTTCCTCTTCTGTGACCTCTTTAATGAGAGGCTCACTCGTTTCTTGATCAGAATCCCCGGTTCCGGTTGATTCCCGGCGGGCATCGCGGACACGTGATTTTGGCGCCTTTTTTTCCGGCGCTTCTTCTATGGGAGATTCCGATAGAGGAGCTTCGGCAGTTTCAGATGGGAGTTCCTTGGTTTGTGAAGAGAGACTCTCTCCAGGCAAGACTTGGGGAGATTTTTCGGTGAGTTGAAGTTGTTCTTCGGTGGTCGTCTGAGCGACCTCCTCAGAGGTGGATTTCTTAGCGGCCTTTTTAGCAGAGCGTTTTCGCGGTGCTTTTTTAGCGGCTTTCTTTTTAGGTGCAGATTCTTCTGACATGTTTTCGTAAAAAGACGGAGCATAACGCCCCGTCTGTAATAAATTTAAGAAACGAGATGACGCCTTACCGGAAATTATTTCCAGATATCGTCTTTCGTTTCATCACTTTGTAAATTGCTATCAACGTTAGGGTCATTGGGTAAGCCATCAGCCCCCACTGACCAGGCGTCAAACTCTAGGGGATTTCTGGCTTCAGGCACCGGTTCTCCTTGGAGATCGACTCCAGAACGATAGCGGAAAGAGTTTAGATAGGCGTCTACAACCAGTAGTTTCCCACCGACTCTTCTGACCAATCCTGATTTCAGATTTAACAGTTCCGGCCAGTAAATTTCACCTTCCGGCTCTTGCCCTCTGGAAATTCCATTCCCGGTGAAATCGCCCGAAAGCGCTTCATAAACTGGGCCACTCAAGGCATCATCACCAATCGGATACTGTCCATTGTTATCCGAGGCATACGTCTCGATGCCTAGCTTTAAGCGAGCCAGCCGGACCGAGGTTTCCTTCTTGGCCTGCGTTTTCTTAACAGCACCTAGGGCTCCGATGATGATTGTTGCCAAGACGAGGATAATCGCAATGACCGTGAGGATCTCCACGAGGGAGAATCCTCGAGCGAAGCGAGGTTTCGCTTGGATGTCTTGAAGTGTTTTCATTAAGAGTAACCTCGTTCAGTTTTTGGTTCTTGGCAAATCAAGTCCGTGAAGGCCAAGGGAAAAGGGTTTATACCCCACCTCCCTGCATCTGCTGAATGACCTTAATGAGTGGAAGGAAGAGCGCGAAGACAATGGCTCCCACGACGAGCGCAAGAATCACAATCATGACCGGCTCAAGAATAGAAGTCAGGGCCGTCACGGCGCCATCGACCTCATCATCATAAACGTCCGCAATCTTCAGAAGCATCTCGGGGAGTTGACCTGTTTCCTCACCCACGTCCACCATGGAGACCACAAGGTTCGGGAAAATTCCAGTGGATTGCAGCGGAGTAACGATTGACTCCCCCTCTTTCACCGCTTCATGCACTTTATCGATCGCATCAGAAACGATGGTATTTCCCGCAGTATCGCGGGTAATATTCAGAGCCTGCAGAATAGGCACCCCGGAGGTAACGAGGGTTCCGAGAGTCCGAGTGAAGCGCGCAATAGCACTCTTTCTCTGGATGTCACCGAAGATCGGAATCTTCAGTTTAAGATTATCAACAAATCGCCGCCCTTTCGGAGTTCGGGACCAGGCAGCGGTCACGAGCCAAATCAGAACCGCGATGATCAAGAGCCAGAGTGAATTTGGCAAAAAGAGTGGGCGGGCTAACATCCAATCCGAAAACCCAAAGACCACGCGTGAGATCAGAGGCAATTCCTGCCCTCCCATATCTGCAAACATTTCCCGGAAACGAGGGACGATGAAGAGCATCAGGAAGGTCAAAATAGCGACCGCGATGAACATCACGATGACAGGATAGACCATTGCGGAAACGATCTTGCCTTTCAGTTTGTGCGCTTTCTCCTGATATTCGGCGAGACGGGTTAAGACCACCTCCAGAACACCACCCAGCTCACCAGCCTTCACCATATTGACGAAGAGTTTATTGAAAATTTTAGGATGTTGAGCGAGCGACTCTGAAAAAGTGGAGCCGCCTTGCACGGAATCAGCGAGATTATTGATGGTTGAAGCAAGAACCGGGTTTGGCTCCTGCTTACCGAGTACCGTCAACCCCCGTAGGAGAGGGAGACCGGAATCGATCAAAGTTGCCAATTGGCGAGTAAAGATCATGAGAACCTTGGGCTTTATTTTGCCGCCGGGTTTTGCTTTGGCTTTCTTCTTGCCCTTAGCACCCTTTTTCTTACCAGCCCCAGCGAGGGAGCCTTTGCCCTCTTCCACTACTTGAGTGGGATAGAGCCCCTGTCCGCGGAGACTTGCGACAGCTTCGGTCTCAGAATTCGCTTGGACCACTCCTGTGGTCTGTTCGCCGCGGGAGTCCAGTGCGATGTATTGAAAGTTAGCCATAAATATTTTGGAGAATGATTGAAGGTGTTTTGTAAGTTTTAGAGAAGTTTAGAAAGGATGGGGAAGCTCCAAATTCCCGAAATACGAGAAATGTGCTTAAATTGGTCCTTTTCTCCTCTCAAATGAGAGATTTCAGCGTTTGGTGATTTTTGATTTAGGTATATTTCAATACTTCCTCAATAGTTGTTTTTCCTTCGTAAATGGCGCGCAGACCATCTTCACGAAGGGTTGTCATCCCAAGCTCGACTGCTTTTTGCTTCATGACCACGCTCGGAGCCCGCTCAATGATCAGCTCTCTGATCGGGTCGGTCACATCCAGAAGCTCAAAGAGTCCGGCCCGGCCCTTATATCCGGTCTGACCACACTTCTTGCAGCCTTGTCCGGTGAAGAAGCTTTTATCACCCAATTCATGCGGAGATACTCCGAGCTGGCTGAGAATGGCCTGACTTGGTTCGTAGGGAGATTTGCATTCCTCACAAATGGTTCGCAGGAGTCGCTGAGCGAGAATCCCCTCCAAAGAGGCCGCCACAAGGAAAGGCTCGGTTCCCATGTCAACCAAGCGAGTGACCGCGCCAGCAGCATCATTGGTGTGAAGGGTTGAAAGAACAAGGTGACCAGTAAGCGACGCTTGAATGGCAATTTGTGCCGTTTCTAAGTCTCGCATCTCTCCCACCAGGATTTTATCGGGATCCTGTCGCAAGAATGCCCGGAGAATTCTGGCAAAAGTCACACCAATGCCTTCGTTCACCGGGATTTGGATAATGCCATCCACATCATACTCTACAGGATCTTCTGCGGTGAGGATTTTGGTATCAATGGTGTTGATTTCACGAAGAGCCGCATACAGCGTGGTGGTTTTTCCCGCCCCGGTCGGTCCAGTCACAATGAAAATTCCATTGGGCATGTGAACGGTATCGATCACGTAGTTGTGCACATGCTCAGGAAGCCCAAGTGCTGGGAGATCGAGATTCACAGAACTCCGATCCAAGACCCGACAAACGACACTTTCTCCGTGCTGCGTCGGCAGCGAGGACACTCGCATATCCACCTGCTTGTCTCCAACTTGTTTCACAATGCGTCCATCTTGGGGAATACGCCTCTCGGCAATATTCATATTCGCCATCACCTTCACCCGAGAAAGGATCGGGAGGGCCAGATGGACCGGCGGAGGAGCCATTTCATAAAGAGATCCATCCACTCGGTAGCGAATTTTGAATTCCTTCTCAAAAGGCTCGAAGTGAATATCAGAGGCCTTTTCCTTAATGGCCTGGTACATCACGAGGTCAACGTAACGCACAATGGGGGCCGAATTTGCATCCTCTTCGGCGGAGCCTTCACTACCCGTCACACTGATGCCGCCATCAAGCTGACTCAGGATATCCTCCATCGCCTTTTCTTCCCCACCATAGAGCTCGTTGATCTTTTGCTCGACCAGGTAATCTGCGGCGACCATCAAAGTCACCTCTTGACCAGTGGCAAAACGAAGATCTTCGAGAGCCTGAGGATTGAGAGGATCTGTGAGAACGACTGAAAGCCCATTATCATCATAGCCTACCGGCAACGCTCCATGAAGGCGCGCTGTTCCAGCGGGAATTAACGAAAGGAGAGCTTCCGGAGGTTCAAAATTTTCAATATCGACGAGCTGCGCTCCCAGCTCTTGCGCAATGACCGGCCAAATATCGTCCTTAGATCCAATGACCTGATAGTCGGCGAGAATTTCCCCGACCTCTTTACCGCTATTCTCGACCTCGTGCATGACATCCTGTGCCAAGGCGTCGTCCACGAGACCACGTCCTTTAAAAAGCTCGAGCACTTGTTGATTATCCATCTCTTTAGAAAAATTTAAGTTATTTGTGTTGTTAGCGGCGGATCAATCTTTGTCGGCCATGGTCACTCCGATCACCTCATCAGCGGTTGTTTTACCAACGAGCACTTTGCGAATTCCATCCTCACGGAGCGTGCGCATTCCGAGTTCGCGAGCGCGTTTACGGAGCTGCGGAGTGCTCAGATCTTGGTTAATCAGGTGACGCACTTCATCATCGATTTTAAAGACTTCGTAAATCCCGCTCCGGCCACGATATCCCGAGGATTTACAATTTTCGCAACCGTTCGGAACCATGATGTTTGCATTGGCCATCTGAGATGGATCGATATTGAGAACAGACATTTCTTTCTCGGTCAGGATCCCAGTAGTGGCACACTTATTACAAAGCGTCCGTACCAATCGCTGGGCTATAATGGCGCGCACGGCAGAAGCGATCAGGAATCGTTTGATCCCGATATCAGCCAGACGAGCGACCGCACTTGGAGCATCATTCGTATGCAGGGTCGAGAACACAAGGTGACCGGTCAGGGATGCCTGAATGGCAATTTCCGCTGTCTCCTTATCTCGAATCTCTCCCACCATAATGATGTTAGGAGCCTGACGAAGCATGGAACGTAGCGCCGCTCCAAAGGTCATACCAATGTCAGACTTCACCATCACTTGGTTAATGCCTGCGAGCTCATATTCCACCGGATCCTCTGCGGTGATGATCTTCTTATCAGGTTTATTGATCTCATTGAGACATGCGTAAAGCGTCGTCGTCTTACCAGAACCTGTCGGCCCCGTCACCAAGATGATCCCATCAGGAAGGCCGATCAGCTCGCGGAAGGTATCCTGATCATCGGAAAGGAAACCGAGCTGTCCCAAGCCGAGCGTCAGGGCAGACTTATCGAGAATACGCATCACGATACTCTCCCCGTGGTTACTTGGTACAGAGGAAACCCGGAGATCTACCTCTTTTCCGCCCATTCGAATCTGAATCCGACCATCCTGCGGCAGGCGTTTCTCGGCAATACTCATGGTGGAACTCATCACCTTGAGGCGAGCGATCACAGCAGGGAGAAGTTTTTTGGGATGCGAGGCGACCTCTACGAGTTTTCCATCGATTCGGTTACGAATCCGTAATGAAGTCTCCAGAGGCTCGATGTGAATATCAGAAGCACGTGACTTAAAGGCATCGACTAGAATGTTATTCACCATTTTGATAATGGGAGCATCCACATCATCATCCGTAGTCTCTCCTACCACCGTCACCGCGTCAGCACCAGCATCGTCTTCTTCACCGTAGATTGTGCTGATTCCTCTTGCGATTCCGCTTGGAGTCGCTGAATAGAAATTGATTTCACGCCCAAGAACATGTGGAAGAGAATCCAACACTTCGAAATCTAACACATCCGCTACCGCGACACTCAGATAAGAACCGTCATCCGCTACCGGAATCGCCCGGTATTGGCGGGCAGTCTCGAGAGGCATTCGACTAGCGAGATCCTCCGTGAGCATGACATTGCCCAGATCGAGGAATTCCATGCCCGAATTCGCGGCTGCGATTTGAGCGATCGCGGTTTCGGTGACATCTCCTTTCTCGAGAAAAAATTGCAGGAGATTTTCATCTCCCATCTTGGAACGGATATCCTGCACGTATGCGGGGTCGAGCTGCCCCCCCTCTTGCAGGAGTTGGATTAAATAATCTTCGTTAGAATACACGGCGTGTGATGACTGGTGCGTTTAGTAAAATGTGAAAATGAATTTTTCTCTATCTGGTATTCAAAGAATCTGGGAAATCGCTCGTGAGCTGTCAATGCGCCGAGTCAAATAGATGAAAAAAAGACCGCAAGATGCCTCTTTACAATTCCGGAAAGAACTGAGCGAGAAGCTCGAATTGACGCAATTCCATGCGAGAAGCGTCATCTGGCGCTTGATCATCATACCCCGCTAAGTGAAGCATCCCATGAATGCCATAAAGCGCGATTTCACGGTGCTGAGAGCTTTCAAATTCCTTTGCTTGGCGCAGCGCGGTCTCCACCCCTACAAGTAATTCACCATGTTCAAAAGTAATGACATCCGTAGGAGAAGGATCAGCTAAAAAATCATGATGCACCTGCGACATCTCCTTATCATCCACCAGCGAGATTTCCAGCTCGGTCAAATGCGCGATCTCTCCGGTGCCGATTTGTTGAAGTCGCTCGGCGACCTGCTGCCACCGCTCAGAAAGCCGCGCGACCCACTCCGCACTGGGAGCCGCCGTCGCTTCTTTTGCCCGCAGGTAGACATCCACCCTGATCATCTCTGGCCTTGTTGGCGACTTCGGCGTGCCTTTTCCACCTCTTCTGCAGGAACGATTTTTGCCGGAGGTGCTTTTGCCCGCACCGGCGTGGTCTTCCCAGAAGGGCCTTCCGCCAGGATCTCTTTAGGATACTCGATGCGAGCGTGAAGCATACTGCGCAGAGTCTTTGAAAAGACCTCACGAATCTTAGAGAGCTCGCTGAGGTCTAGGCCGGAATGATCAAGCTGCCCATCTTTGATCCGTTTAAACACAATCTCATCCACCAAGGAGCGGATGCGAGACGGAGAAGGTTTTTTGATCGTGCGAGACGCACTCTCCACCGCATCAGCCAGCGAAATAATCCCACTTTCTTTGGACTGCGGAATCGGCCCAGGATATCGAAAACTCTTCTCATCGACTTGCGGCAAATCCTCTGAAGTCGTCTCCTCGCCATCATTTTTTGCTTTTTCCTGCTGCTCAGCCGCGAGTCGCTCCTGCGCCTTACGGTAGAAATAGTAGACGAGAGAATCTCCATGATGCTCCTGAATGACTTCTAAAATACGAGGATTGAGCTTATTTTTAATCGCGAGATCCACCCCATCTTTGACGTGCGCGGTAATGATCAAAGCACTCATGGTCGGGGTCAATTGGTCGTGGGGATTCCCCTCTCCTTGGTTTTCGATAAAATATTCCGGCTTATTTAATTTCCCAATATCATGGAAATAAGCACTCACCCGGCACTGCAAGGCATCGACCCCAATCGCCTCTGCGGCCGCCTCCGAAAGTGCCGCCACCACCAGACTATGGTGAAATGTCCCAGGCGCTTCAATCTGCATCTGACGCAGTAGCGGGTGATTCAAATCACTCAACTCGAGCCACGTAATCTCTGTGGTGAGTCCAAAGACTCCTTCCAAAGCTGGCAGCAGACCACCCACAAGAAGTCCCGTCAGAAGCCCGACCCCCAGCGCGGCGGCGCAGGCTTCGCCAAAATGACGCCAAGCCTGAGCCTCCCATGACCCCAAGCCCATGATTTCAATTTTCCCAAAAAGGAGATCGAGGATCAGGGCCGCTGCGCCTACCCAAAATCCGGCACGTAACAGGCGGCCACGTTTCCGCACGTGACGCGTCGCAATCACCGCAACCAAACCGCAGAACAAACTCATCGCCATGAAGACCCAGCGATCTTCAGCCGGCATGAGAAACGCACTAAAGAGGCTTCCAAAAACAGCCGAAAACACCCCTGCCCTTTGTCCCAAAAGGACCGAATGGACAATGGGAGCCAGAGCAAACGGGATAATCAAGAAATGAAAACTGACGGGAATGATCCCGCTGACCGCCAATTTCCCGACCAAAATCACCACCCAAATTTGAAAAATAATGCCCCCAAAGATCAGAAAGACACTGCCATTCTTGCGAGCGCAGTCTTGATGATTGAGCTGAAAGATTGCGAGCGCGCATACGGTCAGCACAAACAACATTGCCAAGAAGTTAAACGCCCCCATCGAAGTGAAATCCAAAGCCTGCCACAACATCGCCATGATCCCCAAAAGGAAGGCGAGGTAGATCACACTCCGAATAATCACACTCCGCTCCATTTTCCCCAAGAGGGACTTATCATCTTGAGTTCGGCGTTTTTTCCCCGAGGAAAGCCCCTCTTGCACGAGGCGCCAACGTCTAATTGAGTCTATGAGTCCCACAAGCGTTTTTGGATTAACCACAAACAAGAGACGTGCCCTTCCCTGAGGTGAGGGTGAAAAATAGAGAGAATTTGTCCTCAGATCAAGGAGGAAGCAAAAAGCAAAAGTCTCGTCATTTTCGAGATTTTACTTGCCTTAATTTTTTGACCAGAGTTGGAAATCGTGAATCCATACCAACGGACTGAAGAGCAAATCATCGCTCCCCCCAACACTTTCACCGGAACCCTGAAACGCCTCGGCCCAGGCTTTGTCCTCTCTGCTTCCATCGTCGGCTCCGGCGAACTGATCGCGACCACGCTCTTCGGAGCGAAAGTCGGATTCATTTGTCTCTGGCTCATCCTCTTTTCCTGCCTTGTCAAAGTGGCTGTTCAGATTGAATTTGGCCGTTTCACCATCTATTCGGGGAAAACTTCCATGCAGGCTCTTGATGCTCTCCCGGGCCCCCGCTTTGGAAAAACTGGCTGGGCTGTTTGGAGCTGGTTCGTGGTGCAACTTCTCAAAACCTTACAAGCCGGAGGAGTCATTGGCGGAGTCGCTCTCGTCCTTCAAGAGATCTACCCCCTCGGCAGCATTCCCTGGACCTGCCTCGCCGCCCTCGCCGTGATGGCCATTGTTTTTCGAGGCATCTACTCTCCCATCGAGAAATGGTCCGTCATCATGATTGGTCTCTTCACAATGTTCACCATCACTTCGGTCATCGCGCTTCAATGGACCCCTTTCGCCATCACGGGAGAACAATTCAGCTCAGGCTTTAGTTTCACTCTTCCCCACAGCGCCCTCCTCCTCGCACTGGGCGCCTTTGCCATCACCGGAGTCGGTGGCGATGAAATCTTGGCTTACAACTACTGGCTGATCGAGAAAGGATACGCCGCTTACACTGGGCCAGAATCAAAAGATCATCACGATGAGTGGGTCTCGCGGGCACAAGGCTGGATTCGGGTGATGCGCTTAGACGCACTTCTCTCCATGATCTGCTACACCATTGTCACCGCCCTCTTTTATCTTCTGGGCGCGGCCATTCTTCATAGCCAAGGACTCGTCCCTGAAAAAGGGCAACTCATCCAAGTCCTCTCGCGCATGTACACCGACACCCTGGGGCCGTGGGCGCGAACGGTCTTTCTTGGCGGTGCTCTCGTCGTCCTCTTCTCCACTTTACTCGCTTCCCTCGCCGCATGGAGTCGCCTCTTCTCCGATGCCTTCGGAAGATTCGGATGGATCGATTTCTCGCAGGAAAAAGACCGGAAACGATCCATCGCCCTCCTCTCCATTATTTTCCCCATCATTTGGAGCATCCTCTACTTCACCTTTCAGGATCCCGGCCTTATGGTCATCATTGGAGGCTCCCTGACGACCATCATCCTCTTCATCGTCGTCTTTGCCGCCCTCATCATGCGTTACCAGTGGCTTCCAGCGGAACTCAAACCAACGCGCCTCTTCGACCTCATCCTATGGTTGAGTGCCCTCGCCATCGTGGCCGCTGGCTTTCACGCCGCCGCGAGTGCCTTCCTCAAATAGGCCCCAGCTCCCTCCAAGAAAGACCCCATAGAACAATTCAAAACAATCACTCCTCATTGGAATCATTCTTTCGTTTCTCCTCATCAATGTGCTGGATCGCTTCCTGAATCGACTGCACCAGCGCTGGATCTTGATCTTTAAAATAATCCATAATGCGACGTAACTCCAAACGAGCAGGTGGAAACTCGTCAGCCGATGCGATACTGAGAAGATAATGATCAATCGGATTATCGTCATTCGCTCCTGTTTCAGAGATTTTTCCCAAGAGATAATAATCCCGCGCTGTCAGCATCCCGCCTATTTTATGCATTTGCTCATCAGAAAAATCACTCCCCCCAAAAAGCTGATCACCGATTCCCCCTAAATCCTTGATCTCTTCCAAGATCTCTCCAAACCGCTTGGCCGTCCTAGAAGAATCTTGGTATTTTTCATTATCGTAAGCAAGCCGAGGAGCCTGCCACGTTACAACTGGGCGGTTATCTGTATTGAGAGACGCATTCTTACAAAAAACATGCAGCTCATCATTCGACATGAAAATCGTTGCGAAAAAATCGAGTTCATCTCTGAGAAGAATCTTCCTTAAGAGCACTCGGGCTCCCAGCTCCTGAAATACCGGACTTTCAAAATGAGGCTGAAACTTCACCGCTTCATGCCCCCCGATCAGCCCCAAAGTAGGAGTTCCCACATTATAAGATGCCATTAACAGATAGGCATCAGGAAACACTTCTAAAAAAGTGCGGCTGATGAGCTTCAAGGTCTCGGTATCCATCTGATAATAAGGCAGCCACTGGCAAAATATCCCCTGCTTTCCATCTTGCATCGGAGACAACCGTTCTTTGATCGCCTCGAAATGCTCTTGCGTGTAAAGCGCCCCTGCACCATCACGCGCGGGTTGAAACAGATCTCCAATGATCAAATCATATCGCTGGTCTGTCGTCTTAGCGAAACGGCGCGCATCAGCGGTATAGACCTTCAAGTTCGGTTGCTTCGTGGGATCCTGATTGGCTTTCGCAAATAGGGGCAAGGCCTCCACCACCTCGGGGATGAGCTCGACCCCATCAGCCTGAATTTGCGGGAAACTTGCCATCGTCCCAAAAGTCACCCCAGGACCGAGCCCCAAAAAAAGCGCATTTTGAGGATCGGGATGAAGCAGAGCTGGCAAGGTCGCCATTCGCTTCTCAATAAAATTCGCCCCAGTCCCCCCCATAATAAAGAGATTATTGACTTTCAAACGACGATCTCCCCCCGGCTCCTCAAGGACGGCAACGGTAGCAACCACCCCTTCCTTATAATACACAAACTCCTCCTCTTCATCCAGCTCCAGCAAGGATAACCGGACCGTAGTCAAAAAGGCGATCAGCCCAATACATCCCAGCGGTAAATAAAACCGTCTCAGATCTTGAAACAAAAGAAGGTAGCAAAAAGCGATGAAAAGCAAGGTCAGCTCGATTCCAAAAAACGGGAGTATTATCAGACCAAATAACGGAGAAGCGAGAGAGCCACCCAAAGTATTGATGGCAAATGAAGTCCCTACCCCCCGGCCTGAAGCCTTCATCATACCCGCCAGATGACCAAAGCTCATGCCCATAAAGATCGTGGGCAAAGCGAACACCATTGCCGAAACGGCAACCTCAGAAATCACGGCTCCCAGGAGACCTTCGTTGAGTTCTCTCATTCTACGATAAGCCTGATCCGCTACCGACAGAAGAAAGAATCCTAAGCTACAGCTCAATGACAGTGCGATTGCAAGAAAGCTTAGGACAACCCCGTGCTTCTGGGTTTGTGAAAGAAACTTTTGATAAAGCGCCGCTCCCACGGCCGTCCCCAGCAAATAAACAAAGAGAGCTGAAGCGTAGGTATAAATGGTATTTTGAAAAATCTGGGTCAGGGCACGAATCCCCACAATCTCGTAGGCAATTCCTAATAACCCCGTAAGAAACAAAGCCATCGGGACAGAAAATGAAACCGCTTCTCTCGGCGGATGACTTACCGGAGCCGACCGTTTAAAAACCCGAGCAGGCCCCACCGCAATCAAACCCGCAGCTAAAAAATCACATGCCGCCAGCGCATAGATGCTTCCGTTAAATCCAAATACCGGCATTAAGAAAAAGATACTCAGCAAGATCCCTGCTGCCCCACCTGCCGTATTCGCGGCATAAAGCCCAGATACCCGCTCTTTCGTACCGTGAAGAGACACCAATCGATCAATCACCGGCAAAGTCGCCCCCATCGCAAAGGTACACGGAAGAAGCACCAGAAAAGGCAAACTGAACGAAAACGCCCAATGCTCAAATGCTCCAGGCGCAGGACCTAACACATGCCCTAAGAAATCATTCGCCCACGGGATCAAAAATGTTCCCAATACACTCCAAATTGCGGCCACCAATTCCAGAATCACAAAAAGCTTTGCCACATTTTGTGTCTTTTGGAGCACTTTCTGAATCCCCCAACTTCCGAGAGCAAATCCTAAAAATATTGCCGCTAAAATCGCAATCAAAGATGGCATCTCATGTCCCAATCCCAAAGAAAACCCTCGCGTCCAAATAATCTGGTATCCTAACCCCGCCACTCCTGAGAGGAAGAACGTCAAATGGATCAGCCACGCAAATTGAAGCCCCCCCTCCCGATTAGAATTTTTTTGTGTCATCTTGAGCTTATGAGAAAAATAGATTTCCCGATGAAAAAACATTGAGCGAATCTTGTATACTAAAAGTTTTTCAGTACGCAAAAAGGTGTACGCTCATTAAAACGTACACCTTATAAGGAATATGAGTCACCCCCTTCCCGAGAGACTTGTCTTTTTATACGCCTCCCGAGAAGTGATGAACAAATTTTCCATTAACGAGCAAACCCCCCAGGTCGTTGGTTAAACTCGTTGAACAGCTCGGATATACCCGCTGATCTACGGTTACAACGCATCGCACGGCGTCCACCTTCACTCGATACGAAACGGTTATTGTTACCACGGACCGTAAGCGCTCTGCCACGGAAACCAGAAATCGCCCGACGAGCATTTTCAACGCGGAATCTCTCTTGGCTCCCAATTCTGTTACGGTTCGCACGCATCGCACGACGTCCATTCTCAGAAGAGACATAACGATTTGTAAGGTTACTGCGGAAAGCAACGAGATTATTACTCAAGACACGAGCCGTAAACTGTGCTGCACGTCCCAGATTCCGTCTATTTGCACGTAGTCTGTTGTTCCGAGGATTCACTCTGACGAAGCGACCGTTCTCCTGAGCAAAGAATCTGACAACCTGGTTATTTCTTTGTGCGAATACTTTCTCTTCGCCCTGAGCCTGCTGCGCACCGTTGAAAGTGCCCACTGTTGCTGCTGCGAGAGCTAATGCCCCCGTGATTATTATTTTTTTCATATTTTTGTATTTGATGCATATATAATGCAATTTTCCCAATGCAGTGATCTGCACCAGAAAAGCTTTGAGAGCTGACTGACTCACCATTCCGCTAAGATCTTAGCGCTGGCTTTTCCACTCGTTATAGCCCTCTAAATCGGTTTTTTTCCAAATATTTACGATGCCTTCCATCGCTGATTTCCGAAGGCCTTCATCAGTGAGAGTCTCGGCCCAAGCCATGGATGCGGCTGGATCGTGGGGAGCACTTGTTTCGACCATTTCATAAAGAGCGGCATCGAGCACGGGAGAGTATTCTAATTGGCTAAAATACTCGAATGCCTCCTTATAATCCTTTTCCAGCCAAGTCTTCGCAAGTCCCTCAAAGTAATTTGAACGGACATCTTCGGAATAACTCCCATTTAAAATCTCCGCATGCTTCTCAGGTTCAAAATCACCATTTTTCCCGATCTCTTGTCCAATTTGCCACGAGGATTCCTCAATTCCATTGAATTCTGGCCATTTCTCGAGGTAGCTGAATGCTTTCTCAGGAGACTCCTTCCAATAAGGTAACAAAAAACGAGCAAGTAATGGCACTGCCAAATCTGGATTGGGATCGAGTAACTCAAAGCCATTCAATCCATCCTCAGTCCGGCCTGAATCGACAAAATGCTCCACCAGAACATCACCGATGGCATCGTAATTGAGATCTGCGGTGAGCTTTCCGAAGAGTTCCAAAGCTTTAGTTTCATCTTCAGCCAAGAGACGGCGGGCATGATTCTTCAAAGCTTCATCACCTAAGAGAGAAGATTCAAAGAGCGCTTCGTGCTCCGGATTTCGATCTATTTGTTTCTTCCGATTCGTAAAGCTCGGTTCTGATGAAGAACTCCCGGATGAAGAACGGAAATCGCCATTGCTCGAAACATGGAGATGCCCATGGTCTGACCCCGAACGATGCCGGACTTTATCAACGAGCAAGAAAATGATGATGGCCACCAAAACCACCCCGACCGAAATAATCGATTTTTTAGTAAGTTTCATGTTTATTTAGAAATTGTCACTTCGCACCAAGCGCGACCTGATTGATCGACTCCTTCTTCGACGACGCGTAGTTGGAAGAGCTTATTCTGTGCGGAGAATGTTTCACCTTTTTGAAAGCCTAGCCGTTCGGGATAGATCTCAGGGTGATATCCACTTGGAGAAGAATCGGCTGGAAAGGATTCGACCAAAAAGTCTTCACTGCGCTGCACGATCACTCCCGATGCTGCTTCCACCCCAAATCCCTCAGTTGGTTTGAGATTGCTTTCCGTTTTTCTCAAATAGCTGACCCAATAAGTTTTTAAGGAAGATTCCTTGATTCGCAACCCAGTGAGCTGTCCCTCCTCGAGAGATTGCTTCAAGTCATACAGGCGATAGGTCTGCTCCTGACTCTTTAATTCCACCAGCGGGACATGCTCCTCTCCGAGAGCTTTGAGCTGGAAACGCATTGGCAATGGAAGAGGAGTTAAAAAGAGAGGAGTAGAATCCCCCATCATAAACCAGGGATCAGAGGAAGGCGGTGCCGTCGGATCTGTCCCGCGGCGATCACGAAAGTTGACTGCGGCATGGCCGAGTCCAAAGGAATGCCCCAGTTCATGCACGAAGGTGTGACTTTCGAAATAATTTCCTGGATACCAGACTTTTCCCTTCGCCCCCCATGCCGATTGGTCATTTGTGATTCTCGGAAAAGACATCACAACATGATCAAATTGTGCCGTATCAATACCTGCTTCTTTAGCCACCACTACAGATTCCTTATATATCCGATCAAGGTTATCATGATATGCCTCAGCTTCTTGAGGAAGAGTGAGAATTGGTGAAATCACTGGGTCCTGAAACTGCTCAAAGGAACCATAAAGATTTTCATTCCAATAACGATTTGCCTGTTCGATTTCCTTTTTAAAATTTGCTCTCCACTCGGCATCTAACAAGTCCATCTTGTGCCCCTTAAACTCAAGTCTAAGGCAGAGAATAGAAGGGCGCGAGCCGGGTGCCTCGAAAACAACTACCTTCTGATTCTTGGTGTAAAAATAACTGAGACGAGAAGACCCCATCCAAATCCCAATGAGAACAAGTGCAATCATCAAAATCCCAAACCAACCATCAAACAAGTTGACAATTTTAGATTTTTTTCTGACTTGCGACTCATCATGCGAATCAAAAATTTGCGGAGAATCTGACTTCATCAAAGTGTGTGCGTGTTAAAGTGTTAACTTGGACTTAAAAAATAAAATCTCAACTCCTTTATTAAAAAAAAATTAACTTTATTTTTTGATATCCTCACAAAAGAACGCAGACCAAAAATGGCGCTTCCGCTGGTTAGAGATCCGGAGTCATTTTGGCACATCACTTCATCCGAATTATATACATGCAAATCATATACCTGCAAAAAAAACGTCCGCTTCAATAATGAAGCGGACGCCTTAAAATTAACTTGAATCCATCACCGCTCAAGAGACCTGCTTAAAGCGGGGCTCGAGAAGTGATCGACAAGCTTCGACTAGAGTGGAATGACTCCACCTCTTGAGAATGGAAGAAATTGCTCGAAAGATCTCAGAGCTCCTCGGTTACAACGCATCGCACGGCGTCCACGTTCGGAGGAGACAAAGCGATTGTTGTTACCACGGAAACCAATTGCACTGCGCCCGGAAGGCACGACTTGGAATCTCTCGAAGCTACCGATTCTGTTGCGGTTAGCACGCATTGAACGACGTCCATTCTCTGATGAGACATAGCGATTACCTCTACGGAAAGCAACACGGTTGTTAGCCAAGACACGAGCGGTAAAACGCTCACGAGACCTTAGACGCGTTGCATTTGCACGCATGGTTGTGTTGCCAGCCACGCTAACATAGCGATCATTGATGAGCGCCAACCAGCCGACTACTTGGTTATTTCTTTGAGCGAATACTTTTTCTTCGCTCTTTGCTTCTTGCGCACCATTAAAGATGCCTACAGCTGCTACTGCGAGAGCCATTGCTCCCGTGACTATTAGTTTCTTCATATTGTTTGTGTTTTTGTTACCAACGTAGCTTTCTACGCTAGAGAGTTTTGAGAGATCAATGGCTGTCATCTATAATTTCATCGATGCCATCAGCATTAATTATACCTCTCTAAAGTTGTATTTGTCGATTTCCCATTCTGACTTCACTGCTAATTATTGCAAGCTCTGTTTTAGAAAATTTTCGGAAGTTATCAAAAAAATCTAGGCTATAATTTTTACTTATTTTGGCCATCTCAAAAAAACTAACATTAGATTAAAAAGTATATCCTGATTGATTAAAATAATGGAATTCCCCTTCGTTTTTCTTGATCAGCTCATCGAAATCATCAGCGTAGATATTGCAAGAATCTCTCTTGAAACCTTCAGATCACGACCTCTTGTTAGAATCTTATTTTCACGATGCGGACAGCTCAGATTTGTCTGCACAAACTATTAAATAATGATCAACATAGTCAGCAAAAGGGCATTCAATTTGAAATACTTTCGCTTCTGATTTTTTCAATAGATCGGAAATTTGCATAGAATACGGCTTGATTTGAATAATCGGATGAATATTGCGGCTTTGTAATTTGATTTTCAGTATTTTGTCAAAGAGAATGCAACTTCATTTGACTGATACGCCACCTACCTCCATGTCACTCGCTGTTAGAGAAGAAAACAGACACCTTCATTCTTAACGATGATGCGCCAATATTCATCCACTGGAGTAATCTCTTGATTCAAATTCATTCTCCCTGCGTCACTTCAGGGATGATCTCAAGCGGAGGCTCATCGGAACTCTTTGAGATGCCTTCAATGGTATCTCCTTCATCCTGCACAGGGACCACATTAATATCGACCTGAACTGGCACCGCCCGCAGGCCTTCGATGATCTGTTGTAGTTGAGCGATACTGGTATCAGTCAGGCTCGCAGGACGAGTCAACCCTTGGTGAATGGCTTCCAGACCATCGTTAAACTGGGTCATTTGAGCGACCACGCGCGCGATGGGGTCGTTTTCTCCCGCTCCTCCAAGGAGTTTCTGTTTTCCGAACTCTTTCTTAATCTGCTCCCAACGAGCAACCTCTTCCTCAGTCGCCTTTCCTTCAAGCTCTTTAAATTTTAACAAATTTGCCTCCGCTCCCGTAGTGAGGGTTTGAGACTCATTCTGATAGTGGTCATCAATGAGATCTTCCACTTCTTCCGGAGTCATGAGTGGAATGACCTTTTCGGCAATTCGGTTCATGTTTCGGTATGAGCCCTGTAACTTGAAGGAAGGTTCCACTCGGTAGGCGTCCTCTTGAGCCGCGCTCGCAATATACTCGAGGTTTACCCTCAAAATGGTGTCTCGTACCCGAAAGAGGTGTTTGAGAGTCTTTGCAAATTCATCAATTTCTGCCGGAGTGTAATTCCCCTCAAAATCAACCCCTTCGTGAGAGCCGGTTTCCGCAATCATCATGGCGGCGTAGACGTCTTTCTGGCTCTTGCTCGCGAGTTTGCTCAAGATGCTGTTAGAGGTGAGGCAATTTTCAATAAAACTCGATTTAAATGCCTCTTCGTGATCTCCCAAAATATCACCCAGATTATAGGTATCCGCCCGGTTCGCGAGCATATCTGGGATTTGAAATTTCCCTCCCGACTCGGTGTAAGGATTCCCGGCCATGACAACGGCAACTTTCTTACCGCGTAGATCATAGGTCTTGGCCACTCCATTATAGACGCCCTCGATCTTACGCTGACCATCACACAGGCTGATGAATTTTTGCAAAAATTCCGAATGCGTATGCTGAATGTCATCAAGATAGATCATGACATTATCACCCATTTCCAGCGCAAGATTCAGTTTTTCTACCTCTTCACGTGCGGAGGCATTCGGGGCATCATTGGGATCGAGCGAGGTCACCTGATGACCCAGAGCAGGCCCATTGATCTTCATGAAGGTGAGTCCGAGACGGTTCCCGATATACTCCATGAGAGTGGTTTTTCCATAACCAGGCGGCGAAATCAGGAGGAGGAGACCCATACGATCGGTGCGAGTATCGCCTCCGGCAGTTCCCATCTGCTTGGCAAGATTGTCACCCACCATGGGAAGGTACACTTCATTGATCAGGCGATT
>CALGLJ010000095.1 GCA_937930235.1 uncultured Verrucomicrobiales bacterium
CTCGAGTGACTTACGAGCATGCCAACGGAATCCAGGTGCAAGGAGTCGAAGCCATCTCAGCCGCATTGTCACATGGGCATATTGGAATGGCGTGGTTTGGTTGGGTGCTTCAAATTCCCGGGATTCTCACTATCACGGAGGTCGCATTTGCCCACAGTTTCGCGCAACCAAGGCACACCTCTTGATTCTGAAAACTCCAAGATCAACTAGCGCATCCAAGCTAGAAATTCGACATTGCCATCGGTTCCGGTGATCGGAGAGGTGATCACTTCGATCCACTCCCGCTCGAGTTCTTCCGTGATAAAAGTGCGGATTTTATCGACCGCTTTTTGATGAAGTTCAGGTTCACGGACGATACCTCCCTTCCCGACTTCTTCACGAGAGAGTTCGAACTGTGGCTTGATCAAGGAGATCACAAATCCACCTTCTTCCAAAATCCCAAACGCAGCGGGCAGGACTTTGGTGAGGGAGATGAAAGAAAGATCCATCACCACAAGCTTCACCTTCTCTCCGAGATCTTCCGTAGTGAGATGGCGGGCATTGGTTTTTTCTTTGGAAATGACCCGCTCATCACAGCGTAATTTCCAGACAAGTTGATTCGTCCCGACGTCAATGGCGTGAACTTTCACCGCTCCATGCTGCAAAAGACAATCGGTGAAGCCTCCGGTGGAAGCACCAAGGTCGGCACAGATCCAACCGCTAGGGTCGATGCCAAATTCCTTGAGCGCCCCTTCCATTTTGAAGCCCCCACGCCCCACATATCTGGGACGTTCTTTCACGGTAAGAGCTGCCTCTTCGCTTACCTTTTGACTCGCCTTGGAGACCCGCTCCGTGCCGACAAGGACTTCACCCGCCATAATGAGGCGCTTTGCTTGCTCGCGAGAATCACAGAGCCCTCGTGACACAAGGAGCGCATCAACGCGTTCTTTTCCCATTAGCTTACCGTCTCAGAATCGTTGATGGCATTGATAAATTCGCGCAGGCGACCGAAGTTTCGGCGCTTATGCCGGAGGACAATCCGTGGAAGATCTTTGAGATCTTCTTCATTCTGCTCTTCCACGAGGGCAACTGTTTGCTCCACCGTACCTGACTTGATAATATCCTGAAAATCTTCTCCCAATTTTTTCACCGCCTCTTCGGTGAGTTTCCGCAGAAGACGAATGACGAGCTTGTCACCGACGTAGCGGTAAGAGTGAAAGACTTCATAAAATTTCGTAATTTCTTCCACTGCGACATCGATCGAATCGGTCACGATATAGAGTGAAAAATCAGACTCAGAAATCATCCCCAAACGGAAGAGATGCTCCCGCACAAACTGATCCCATGCCTTCCAGTAAGTCCCTCCGGGAGCATCAAGACACACGATCGGATAGACGGTGACCTTTCCAGTCTGAATCAGGGTGAGTGCCTCAAAGACTTCATCCATCGTCCCCACTCCTCCGGGCATTCCCACCGCCGCATAAGCTTCTTTGACAAAGGCCAGCTTACGCGTGAAGAAGTAATTGTAATCAATCAGCTTAGGATCACCGAGAATGAATTCATTGGCAGAGGCTTCAAAAGGAAGCGTGATATTGAGGCCAAAACTATGCTCCCGGGTTGCCCCTTCGTTACCCGCAGCCATGATACCCGGTCCGGCACCCGTGATGGTCATGAAATCCAGATCCTTCATGCGACGGGAGAATTCGACGGCCGTTTGATATTCTTTTTCTTCCGGCTTCGTGCGCGCGGAGCCGAAGAGAGCCACCTTACGCCGATCACGATACGCTTCAAAGACCTCACTGGAGAGCTTCATCTCCTTCAAGGCACGGTTCGCCATTTTAAAATCACCTTCATTCGTCGCCCCTCGGGCCATCCCAATCGCGGTCGTCATCATCTCTGCTAAAAGGCATGGATCGGACACCCCGCTAATGGTACCAGCCATCTTCATAATCTGCTCATCGAGTTCTTTTTCTCCTGTACTTCCGATGAAATTACAGGCAAAATCAGGCACCATTCCGCCTGTGAAATCATTGTGACGCACCACATTGTCGATTTTTCCCTTTTTGGACATGCCCCTAAGTTGCCCTTTTTCTTTCCTTCTGACAAACCTCCACTCTTGAAATCGTACCGAATTCCGAAAGACTCGCCCCGTGGCCAAAACGACTACAGACGATCTCCGCATCGACGGAATCCACCCGCTCATCTCTCCATCGGTCCTCGCGTATTATTTACCGATCACCGAAAAGGCAGCACAAGTGGTGAAGCATGCCCGCGAGGAAGCAGAAGCGATCTTACAAGGTCATGATGATCGACTCCTTGTTGTCGTCGGCCCTTGCTCCATTCACGACCCCTCGGCCGCTCTCGAATATGCCGATCGCCTCCAAGGAGCCATCGCTCGCCATAAAGAATATCTCTGCATCATCATGCGCGTTTACTTTGAAAAGCCACGAACGACCGTCGGCTGGAAAGGTCTCATTAACGACCCGCATCTGGACGGATCATTCGACATCAATCGTGGCCTCCGCTTTGCCCGAGAACTCCTCTTGGAACTCAACGAGAAAGGCATTCCCGCTGGCACCGAATTTTTAGACGCCATCTCACCGCAATATGTCGCGGACCTTATTTCTTGGGGTGCTATCGGAGCGCGCACCACGGAATCACAGGTCCACCGTGAACTCGCATCGGGCCTCTCGATGCCAGTTGGCTTCAAAAATGGCACCGGGGGGGCGGTCCAAATTGCCCTTGATGCTATTGGCGCCTCGGCCCAGTCACACCACTTTCTCTCTGTCACCAAACAAGGAGTCTCCGCCATCGTCACCACAAGTGGCAACAAAGCCTGCCATCTCATTTTACGCGGTGGCAGTAATGGCCCGAACTATTCTCGTGAAGAGATCGATCGAGTCACCGCTCGCTTGAAGGAATCAGGTTTACCAGAGCAACTCATGATCGATTGTTCGCACGGAAATTCAAAAAAGGACTACCGGAATCAACCTCTGGTCGCCGCCGACCTCTGCCAACAAATCTCGGCAGGGGCCAAAGACATCGCCTCCGTGATGATCGAGTCCAACCTGATCGAGGGAAATCAAAAAATCTCCGATCACATGACCTACGGGCAATCTGTCACCGATGCCTGCATCAACTGGCAGACCACCGAGGACGTCCTAGAGAAATTCGCGGAAGCTGTCCGGAAACGGCGCGAGGCTTAACCACGATTCTCGGCTCACTTTAAAACAGCCACTTCCATCCAAGCCTGACAGAGCTTTGGCCACTCTTCAGCGGCACGGAGGCCTGAGCGTAAACCATAGCCATGTCCTCCTTTCGGGAAGATATGGAGTTCAAAGGGCACTTTCTTTTCTCGCAGCGAGGAGCCCATCACCAGACTACTATTCGCATGCCGGTCATTAGCGGAGACAAAGAGAAACACAGGAGGCCAGCCTTTATTAATTTTGAGTTCAGGAGTCAGTGTATTCTTTTTTCCCTGATCGAGATAGGCAGCGTAAATGAGAGCTAAAAAATCTGGTCGGGCTGATAAGCGATCATGTTCATCAACGGGTTCATACAGCTCTTCCGCATAGCGCGAGGTCAGTCTCGCACTCAGACTGCCTCCCGCAGAAAACCCCATGAAGCCAATTTTTTTAATTCCCCATTTATGCTGCATCCCTCTGACACACCGGATGGCACGCTGGGCATCTTGAAGTGCTCCCTCCGGATTTTTTGGCACCCGATACTGAAGAACAAAGGCCGTGTATCCTAATTGGCTAAGCCACTCACCAGCCTCGTATCCTTCCTTGTCGACTGCTAAGATATTATATGCACCTCCTGGACAAATAATGAGTGCGACATTCTTTTTAGTCGCCGGGTTTGCCTCGAAGACCACCAAGGCCGGATCAGTCACCTGAGCCAGGCGAGTCACGTTTCCGCGCCGCTGATCTGAGATAACTGGTGGTGCCTTCGGCTTCTCTTCTCCCGGAACATCATCGGGCCAAAGCCGAATCAACTCGCGATCCTCCGCCTGAAGCAGGCCGATCATAACGGCCCATTGGATCAAAAAAATCAGGAACTTCATCGGTGAATCAGATTTATATTTAGAGATCAAAGAACCGCTTCGCTTTTTCGAAAAAGCCTCCTTCCATGGGAGAATTTTCTTCTCCAATAGATTCGGTAAATTCTTTGAGTTTTTCTTTCTGTTCAGAGTTGAGCTTCGTTGGCACTTCCACCTGCATCTCAACGTGAAGGTCTCCTTTACGTCCTGACGAGAGGCTGGTGACTCCCTTATCCCGCAGACGGAAAGTCGTTCCGCCTTGGGTCCCGGGAGGCACTTTAATGGTAGAGGAACCTTCGAGGGTAGGCACATCCAACTCCCCACCCAGCGCAGCTTTGCCAAATGGTAAGGGCACTTCACAGTAAAGATCATCTCCATCACGCTGGAAGACATCGTGATCCTTCATATGCAGAAAGACGTAGAGATCGCCCGAGGGCCCGCCACGCAGTCCGGTATCACCTTTACTGGTAGAGCGGAGGCGTGTGCCATCATCAACCCCTGCCGGGATCCGGATCTTGACTCGCTCCGGCGCTTGCTTGCGGCCGTCCCCATTACAATCAGAGCAGGGATCGGCAATCACTTGCCCCGCACCACGGCACTCAGGGCATGTCGCTTGCTGAATAAAGATTCCGCGTTGTTGTTGAACTACCCCATGGCCGCCACAGGTCGTGCATGCCTTCGCTCCAGAGGATCCTGATTTAGAACCGGTGCCAGTGCACTTTTTACATTGAGCATATTTTTCAATTTCGAGCTCTTTCTCTGTTCCGCTTGCCGCTTCTTCGAGAGAAATTTCGAGATCATATCGTAAGTCGCTTCCACGCTTTTTTGTAGAACCTCCGCCTCGTCGACCGCCGCCTCCGCCGAAGAGATCATCGAACATCGAGCCTCCTCCGCCGCCGCCTCCAAAGACTTGGGAAAAGATATCCATAGGATCATGAAACCCTCCTCGCCCTCCTCCTCGGCCACCTTGGAAAGCGGCATGTCCATAGCGATCATAAGCAGCCCGCTTATCTTCATCGCCAAGGGCTTCGTAAGCCTCACCGAGCTCTTTGAATTTATCTTCCGCGCTGGGATCATCCGGATTCTTATCCGGGTGGAATTTTACCGCAGCTTTGCGATAGGCTTTTTTAATTTCAGCCTGAGAGGCGTCCCGTGAGACCCCAAGTACTTCGTAATAATCGCGAGCCATGTCTTATTCAGCGGTCTCAGTTGGGGTTTCTTTTTCTTCTTCTGCCGGAGCCTTGGCCACCGTGACAGCCGCAGCCCGGAGGAGGCGGTCATGAAGTTTGTATCCTTTCCGTTGCACGAAAAGGATGGTTCCGGGTTCAAACTCGCTTGATTCTTCTTCCGCAATGGCGTCGTGAAGATTGGGATCGAACACTCCCGCCGCTTCGACTTCTTTCACTCCTTGGGCTTCCAAGAAATCGTCGAGCTGACCTTTCACCATCGCCATTCCTTTAAAAATCATCGAATCCTGATCCTGCTCTGCCATTTGTAAACCCATGGCAAAGTTATCAAAAACAGGTAAAAGCTCTTCGATCAATCCTCCGCGCGCATAACGAAGATCGTCCGCACGTTCACGTGCCATTCTTTTACGATAGTTATCGAGATCCGCTGCGGAGCGGATGGCTGCTTCTTTCCATTTGGCAGCCTCCATTTCAGGGGTCAGCACTTCGGGATCTTCAGCCGAGGGTTCTTCACCTTCAGCCTCGGATGATGTCTCGGCCTCTTCCTCGACTATGGGAGCATCTTCGAGGACTTCCTCTTCAACGGGGAGTTCATCGGTGGGGTCTTGCATGGCGGCAAGCAATACTTTGTAGCCGCTAAGGTCAAGAGCCTTTGATCAGGACACGTGATCAAAAAATTCTAATTTAGGTGTCCGATTTCTTTTCGCTCTTCTTCTCGCTTTTCTTTTCAGATTTGGATTTTCCGGCCTCGGCGGCCTTTTTTTCGCCCTTTTTGTATGAATCGGAGCGATAATCTGTTTCGTAAAAGCCTGCGCCTTTAAAAATGAGGCCAGCCCCAGTTCCCAGAAGTCGCTTCACGGGACCGTCACAACCTTCCTTGGGGCAAGTTGTGAGTTTTTCATCGTTCATGCTTTGAAACACCTCAGAGATTTCATCGCATTTCTCACATTTGTAATCGTAGTTCGGCATGGGGGCGTGAGTGGGTTACGGAGTTTCGGGAGCGAAATTTTCAAGTGCCCATCCATCGATCTTGAGTTCATCGGCAAGCTCTTTGAATTCTGCAATTTCGGCCGGAGAGAACAGTAAGCCACCCGAGGCGTCAGTGCGTTTCTTGAAATTAGCCTCCATTTGCCCCGGTAAGAGGCAATTCTCATTTCCATGGCCCAGCACATCATCGATCACGGCTTTGATATTCGATGCCTGCGTTCCCCCGCCAACAAAGGCGCCACTATTCCAAGCGTCGGGGTGGATGACCTGGAAGTAGAAACAGGACGTTGTTTTATCTCCTTCCCGACCACGGACCGTCGGGAGACTTCCTCCGATCAATCCGCCAACCAGTTCGTTAATGAGACACATGGCATAGCCCTTGTGCGCCCCAAAGGGGAGAAGAGCGGCAACCTCGTTGGGGTCGCGAGTTTCCTTACCATCTTTATCGACGGCAGCTCCCGGAGGAAGCTCTTTGCCTTCGCGTTTGAGCTGCTGCACGCGCCCCATCGCGACGGTAGAAGTGGCCCAGTCAATGACGATGGGAAAACCATTGGCATCCTGAGTGGGGAATCCCCATGAATGAGGATTGGTCCCCATGGTAGGATATTTTCCGAAAAAGGGAACCACCTCAGCCAGAGTAGAGGTGCAGTTGGTGTAAGCGATGTATCCACGGCGGGCCGCGTTCATGACATATCCACCGCCCCAAAGGTAATGAAAGGCATTATCGATCGCCACTTGTCCCACTCCGTATTCATCAGCCATCTCAATACAACGATCGATCGCCTTGACCGCAACCGCTTGGCCAAGTTTTTTATTCGCATTCCAAACTTCACTCGCCTTGAAGCGATCATTTAAGACCTCGATTTGAGCCCCGGGGACACAGCCCCCAGTTTCAGAGCCGAACAGATGGTCTAGGTGAAGAGCTTTAAGCGCATTGTGGGTCCGAATCCCATGACTCGTGGCATCCTGACACACTTGTGCGGCGATTGCAGATTCCTCGGCATCATATCCGCGTGCTTCATAAGCGGCTTTAACTAAAACATCGTGGAGATCAGCGGGGACTACGTGGAATTCGCTCATGGTTTAAAAATTATTCTTAAGAAGATGGCGGGAGACTGAATTTTTGACTGAGCAATGGCAAGTCGGAAGGCATGATGGTTCCATAATCTTTCTTTTGCTTCTGATCGCTCATCTTTCAGAAATCAAAGCGTGCCCTGATTTCATCGACCAATACTTCTGGAGAATTTGAAATATCCAGCACTTGAAGATCTGGAGATTGTTCGAGTATTTTGAGCTGAGAATCGAGTAAGGATGCTGGCATGTAATGATCGCGGCGAGCTTCGATCCGGCTTTGCAAAATTTCGCGAGAACCATTCAGCAGAAGAAACCTCACCCGCTCGGGGTTTCCCGACCGCAGACATTCCCGATAACTCTCTTTCAGAGCAGAACAGGAAATGATGTGCAGACGTTCATCAGCCTTTTCAATCTCCTGAGCAAGAGCCCGTAACCATTCCTTACGGTCACCATCCGTGAGAGCTTTCCCCGCTTTCATTTTGGCAATATTCGCCGAGGAATGGAAGTCATCCCCCTCGATGAATACGCTTCCCGTATTTTCCGCCAAGAGCGCCCCAACCGTCGACTTTCCACAACCAGAAACCCCCATGCAAATTAAGATCGGCTTCATGATTGGGAGAAGCAATTTATAATGCCGCGAGAAGTGACTGGGTCTGTGATTCGCTGGGGACGACTTCCACCAAGACCGTTTTTTCGCCACCTTCCAAGGCGTCAAAATCTTCTTGAGAGGAAATTTTCAAATAATCCATCCCCCACATTTCTGCCCATGCGATGAGGTTCACTTCTTGGCTTTGCACCACGGCTTGGCGTTGCTCCTGATCGAGCCCTTGGAGACGAGGGAGGCGATCAAAAATCCGTCCTCCTCCATTATTAATCACGACGAGCATTCTCCCCTGCTGCTCCACCTGATTCAAAATCGACCCCGCCGCGAGATCATATAGGGCGGTCAGATCGCCAAAGACCCCCCAAGCATCCCGCTCATCCGCGCTCGCACCCAGCCAGGTCGATACTTGTCCATCAATCCCATTTGCTCCGCGATTTGCCCGCACGACGGCGTACGGCACATCTCGTTGCGCAACCTCATTCCACTCCCGAATGGGGAGGCTATTTCCCAAATAAAGACTTTCTCCTGTCGTGGCATACAGTGAGAGCGTTCTCAGGAGCCCTTGCTCACTATCAGGATACGACTCCAAGATTTCCGCTTTCTTCGACATCCGAGTGCGGGCAGGCGGGATATCATCATTGATGTCGCCTAACTCCATCGCCTCTCCGAAGCCGCGCAATACTCGATCAACCTCTCCTTCAATGACCTTGGATTCTCGGGCCAGACCAGGGAGTCCATTGCGACAAATCGAAAGAACATTCACCTCCGTTAGATCTTCCAAATCTCGCCAATATCTCCCCACCGGCACTTCTCCCAAGCGTAAAATACGATGAGGAGTCTCCGTGGGAAAATCAATGACAAGATCGCCCAGCGCCTCCCGCAATCCGCTCGTCACATCCGCAAGGATCGGGGCTTTCAGAGCTGTTAGAAAATGAAATACCTCTTCGCGCTCATCCGGCTCCAACCCGCCGAGCATGACGATGAAGCCTCGAAATACGTCTCCATCGAGAAACTTCACCAACTCCCCAACTTGAAATTTTTTACGCTCCGGCAGGAAGGCCTCCGGTGGCACATCCCAAGCCTCAACAGGCGTTTTTGCTTCAGTCAAAGGCACATTCAAATGCCAAGGCTGCCAGCCATTCCAATCTTCTCCCACGTAAGCGTAGTTCGTGAAAATATTTTCCTGATCGATGGTCTGGGGCGCTCCGCTCCCACGATAGTTCTCAGGGCGGTCTGCGGATACAATGACGAGAGGCTTCGCCGAATAGTAAGCTTCTATGACCGCCGGAAGACATTCCGCGACGGCTGTTCCACTCGTAGTAATCACGGCACAGGGCTGCCCCGTTTCCTTCGTCCGCCCCAGAGCAAAAAACGCGGCACTGCGTTCCTCAAAGTGACGCCACACTCGGACCGATTTCATCGCCACCAAATATGAGATCAGCACCGCATTGCGAGCGCCACCACAGACGACAAATTCCGCCACCCCCTTCGATAGGAGCCTTTGAATAGCGGCTTTTTCTTCGCTCACAATGTTCGAGGGTAGAGAATCAGCCGAGAGGGTGAGACAGGCACACCACTTAGGAAAATTTGGTCACCAGAAGGGACGCGTTATGCCCGCCGAAACCAAATGAATTGCTCAGCGCCGTTTTGATTTTCACCTCGCGGGCGGTATTCGCCACGTAATCTAAGTCACACCGCTCATCCTGATCTTCTAAATTAATTGTCGGCGGCACGATCCCATCCCGCATCGCCATCAAGCAAGCGAGGATTTCCACTCCCCCGGCCGCCCCTAGAAGGTGACCCGTCATCGATTTTGTCGAGCTGACTAGGAGACCACTAGTGGCATGATTTCCAAAGGAACGCTTCACCGCCATCGTTTCGGCCACATCCCCCACCGGAGTCGACGTACCGTGAGCGTTCACGTAGTCCACATCTTCGGGATTTAAACCTGCGTGCTTCAGCGCCATGTCCATACAGCGGGCCGCGCCTGCCCCTTCCGGATGAGGAGCCGTGAGATGATACGCATCTGCACTCAGACCATAGCCGGAAAGTTCTGCCAAAATGGGCGCCCCTCGTTTCTTAGCATGCTCCAGCTCTTCCAGAACAACCATGCCCGCACCCTCGCCCATAACAAAACCGTCACGACCGGTATCAAAAGGCCGGCTCGCACGAGTGGGCTCATCATTGCGGGTGGAAAGCGCTTTCATATTAGCAAATCCCGCGAGACCCATCGGGCGAATCGATGCTTCCGAGCCGCCCGCGATAAAGGCTTCGGCATCGCCAAATTTAATCATCCGCCAAGCTTCTCCGATGCTATGGTTCGCCGTCGCACAGGCAGTCACGATGGCCATATTCGGCCCCCCAAATCCATATTCCATCGAGAACACTCCACTCGCGATATTTGAAATCATCATCGGAATGGTCAGAGGAGACACTCGGCTTGGACTCTTCTGAATCAGAGAAGTATGATTATCCTCCAAAGTTCCTAGCCCTCCAATACCACTCCCGATCATCACTCCCACTCGACCGAGATCAGGATCTGAATCCAGAAGACCTGAATCCTCAAGCGCCATCTTAGCCGCCGGAATGGCAAGGTGAGCATAGCGATCCATGCGGCGGGCATCCTTGGGATTTTTGAAATACGGCTTAGGGTCAAAATCTTTGACCTCCCCCGCAATCTTCACGGGATAATCAGTCGGATCCATTCCTTGAATGAGGCCAATTCCACTGCGGCCATTTTTCATCCCATCCCAAGTAGATTCGGCGTCATTGCCCAACGGGCTAACAGCTCCCAGACCTGTGATGACGACGCGGCGTTCAGAAATTACACTCACGGAGAGTTGCTTAATCCGAGGATCGGAGAAACGCAAGCATCTAGGCTAGTCGACGAGGTCCTCGTTTCGTATTGACCGCAGAACAATCCGGACAATCGGAAAGCTTCACTCGAGCCGACTCCGCATAAGTTTTACCACAGAGATGACATTGCCGAAAGCTCCGCTTCACTCGCAGTCGGCTCAGATAGTCACGCCAGCTATTCCAGCACCAATCCAAAATAATCCACAGAAAACACAACAGAACCAAACCGAGAAGAAACTGGGACAAACTCAAAATCACGGACCAGACCCCTCTACCTCGGCATTTCGATTCACAGCAATCGCCAAGATCTTCCACCACCGAATTTTCTTGGCTCGGCGGTTTTCAGGAAATGGGGCGCGTTGCAAGGCCTCCGATAACCGCGCCGTGGTCTCCTCTCCTCGTCCTTCTAGCTCAATGCACGAAACCACCGCGCCTGATGGATCTAAACCCACTAAGAACCCCCAACTCTCACCCGCGCTAATTTTCTCCTGCTGCTCCCAAGGCATTGCATAATCAGACCAATCATGCCCTGGAGACTCAAATTCAATCCACCACTGCGCAGGTTGGCGCGCCACTTTGGGCCATGATACAGGCTCTGGCAAAGGAAGCCGCTCTTCTCCGGGAAGGGACTTCAAGGGCGAAATTTCTTCAACAAATGAAGCCTCAATCAATTTCGGCACATAGCGAGCCGGAGTGACCATCCCTAAAGCCTGCTCCATTTCCTCCTCTAGACGGAGGTCATTTCGCACCTCCCACTTCCCATCAAAAGGAGATTCTCGCTCGATCAAATCTGCTAACCATTGATTTTCCGGAAGAGCGAGATTCATCATCGTCACCGGCTTTCCTTGTTCCAAAAGAGGCATTTCCTCCGGCCTTTCGATCCTGACATAGGAAAATAAAACGCCACAAAAAAGACTCGATAAAGCCACGGCCATCACCAAACGCGTGAAAGAGCCATGCCCTTTGCGCCAATCAAAAACGAGGCCGGCTTTGCGGTCTTGGACCAGCCTTCTCCCTCGTAAAAACATTACAGCCCTCCCTCCTCAACCTGCCTCACTGCTCTGAAATAGCGCAATCCCAGTCCTGTCACGAGGTCATAGATTTCCTGCTCCACCCGCAAATCCATCTTCTGATCACAATACACCACAACCTTATCCGCCTTTTTATCCTTCGCTGCCCCTGCGATCACCACTTCCAGAAGCCCCTGTTCAATTCGCTCCTTCCCCACGTAATAAACCGGCCGACGCCGCCCTTGCTTAACCGTCACGACCACGAGGTTTTCCTCCCCGATTCTTAATCCCCGAAACTCCGAGGGTGGTAATTTCACCTCCACCAGACTCTCGCGCGCCACCACTCCGGTCAGCATCACAAGCGCCAGTAAGAGCATGACAAAATCAAACCCTGGCGTGACAAAAATCCAGCCCGGCTTCTCTGGAAGGCTCGACTCCAGCTTCATGGCCTAACCTTTCTTCCCCTGCTCCGCTTTCTTTTCCCGCGCTTCCACTTCCTCCCGGAAGGAAACGATGCGATCCTCCTGCTGGCTATCACACACGATATTGACCGTCTCAATCCCCGCTCTTTCCAAACGGTGCATCAAACGCCGGGCCTTACCATAGAGATAGAGATACATCACATAAGCCGGGATTGCGATGGCCAGCCCCACGGCGGTCGATGCCAGACTTTGGAACATCCCTCCTGCTAAAGCGGTTTGAGCAAGAGCACCACCAGCATTGCTAATCTGAATAAAAGTCTCAATCAGCCCCAATACCGTTCCAAACATCCCTAACAAGGGGGACAACATCGCGACCCCCAGAAGAACTCTCAAATTTCGCTCAATCCTCGGCACCTCCAGTTGGCCCGCCTCCTGCGCGATTTCACGGAGATTTGTCCGATTCAGCGAATGCCTCATCAGGACCGCATGCACAATGCGTGCTTCTGGCCCTCGGACCCGGGAAGACTCATGCAAGGCCTCGGCATAGGCTTTCTTTCGCACATGATTCGCGATTCCCAGCAGTAAATTTGCGACATTCCCCCGCGCATGCTGGAAAAAAATCATGCGCTCGACGATGACTAAAAGCGCCAAGAACCCAAGCCCCCCCTGAACCCATAGCACGATGCCTCCAGATTCAGTTAACGCGTTCATCAGACAAATATTTTAGCATTCTTAAAGACAACTGGCCAGAATTCTTATTTTAGAAGAAGAACAAACCTCGAACCCTTCTCTTTTAATCCCTCATTTCAGGCAAGACAATGGCGAACTACAGATAAGGTGTAAAATTGTGATCGGCAAAACGTATTTCTCGTCAGACCATTCTTTTCACATGCGATTACTCATTCTTCTTACGATTGCTCTTACAAGCCTCGGCCAAGCTGAAAAACCAAATATCCTCTTCATCTTCGCTGATGACATGACGCATGCGACAATCGGAGCCCTTGGGCATCCCGAAGTGAAGACTCCCCATCTTGACAAACTCTTTCAATCCGGCACCACCTTCACCCACGTTTACAACTCTGGAGCGTGGAATGGAGCAGTCTGTCAGGCCAGCCGTAACATGCTCATGACCGGGAGGCACTTGTGGCATGCTCATCGGGAAGAAAGCCAAACCAAAAAGAGCAAACTCTGGCCTCACCTCATGGCCGAAGCCGGATATCGCACCTACATGACTGGCAAATGGCACGTGCAGGCGAATGTCAGAAAAGCATTCCATCATATCGGCCACATCCGCCCAGGGATGCCCTCAGATATTCCTGCCGGATACAACCGCCCCATCGAGGGACAGGAAGACAGTTGGGACCCCACCAACTCTGAGAATGAAGGATTCTGGAAAGGAGGGACCCATTGGTCCGAAGTGGAAGCCGACACCGCGGTCCAATTTCTCAAAAATGCTAAAGAAGACCCCAAGCCCTTCTTCTTCTACCTCGCCTTTAACGCCCCCCATGACCCGCGCCAATCACCACAGGAATACCTTGATCTGTATCCTCCCGAGAAGCTCTCTCTGCCAAAAAATTTCCTCCCCTCCTACCCTCATCGCGACTCCATGCGCTCTGATCACAAGGTGCGCGATGAATACCTCGCTCCCATGCCCCGCACTCCATACTCAGTGAAAGTCAATCGCCGCGAGTACTTTGCTCTCATTACTCACCTCGATGCACAGATTGGTCGCGTTCTAAATGCGCTGGATCAAAATGGGCAACGCGAAAACACCCTCATCATCTTCACCTCAGACCACGGACTCTCCGTTGGCCGTCATGGTTTGATCGGGAAACAGAACCCCTACGATCACAGCATCCGCGTCCCTTTCGTAGTCTCCGGCCCTGGTATCAAAGCCGGCAAAAAGATTACGAAACCCATCTACCTTCAGGATATCATGCCCAGCACGCTCGAATGGGCTCATGCGAAAATTCCGGCACGAGTCCAATACCAGAGCATTCTCCCCCTCCTAAAAAACCAAGCAAAAGGGCGAGATCAAATTTACTTTGGATACCGAGA
>CALGLJ010000096.1 GCA_937930235.1 uncultured Verrucomicrobiales bacterium
CTGTCCTAAAGCGATGATTATAAGGTGGTATCTCCTGGTGTGATGAAGCGTTCTCGTTCGGGGCTTCGCTGATTGGCGTAATTTATTCCCAAAAAATGTATTTTTTTTGGAATAAACTCGGCTTATGAGTCCTCCGGCTAAATGGCGGTAGGTTTTTGCCATATCGCTCATTGTAATTAATAATAAACCACACTTAATTAATGAACTATACATTATCCAAACTTCTTGGTGGCACGCTCATGAGCGTCGTCATCGCAGGAAATGCACATGCTGTCACAAGTATCCGCGTAGAATTCACAAGCGGCGGGCAAGTTGGCTTTGCGCCTCTCTTTGGAGCATTTCATGACGGAAGCTACGACACCTTTAATGCAGGGAGCGCTGCTTCTGCGAACCTCGAGACTCTCGCTGAAAGCGGAGGTCCCGGAGGGCTCGTTACCGACGCGTCGAATGCAGGTGCTGATTCCATGCCTGTTTTCGGAAACAATCCATCCCCTCCTATTTTCACGGTAGGAGGATCAAACTCTGCAGTGTTCACAGTTGCCGATGGGAATGGAATGTTTAGCTATGCCGCGATGATATTGCCTTCCAACGACTGGTTCGTCGGAAATGACAGTGCTTTTGATGCATCTAGCCTTTTAGGGGCATCCATCGGGACCAGTCTTAACATCGGTATCACGACTTTTTGGGATGCAGGCACGGAGCTTGAAGACTTCGCATTTTCTCCTGGTAATGGTCTTCTCGGAGTGACGGCTGCGGGAACGGATGCTGCAGATGCTGGGGCAGATCAGAATGGGGTGATCTCACTCGTCACCGCCACGAATCCTTTCTCTACCTTCTTAAATGCTGACGGGTTTGATTCAATGGGAGCCGATGAGAATACTTTCGAATTCTCAGGAAATCTTGCAACGATCACCCTGACGGTCGTTCCTGAGCCTTCTACTTCACTTCTCGGAATCCTCGCTGGAGCGTCAATGCTTCTCCGCCGCCGCCGTAAGTAAGCAGGAGATTATTTTTTGATTTAAACGAGCCCGATGTCCCATGGATGTCGGGTTTTTCTTTTGATGGAATGTGAGTGTCCGCATGCCAGAGTCACCTTGCTACTTTTGAGTGGCGAATTCTATCTGAGGTAGGGACGAGGGCACAAAAAAACGACCACATCCAAAGAGGAGAGGTGGTCGTTGGGAGAAAGCTTCTCTTTTGGTTTAAGCGGCCTTATTGTCCAGGGCAGCTTTGGCTTGAGCCACGATTCCATTGAAGGATTCGAGGTCATGAACTGCGATGTCGGCAAGGACCTTGCGGTCGAGCTCGATGTTAGCTGCTTTCAGGCCTTCGATGAAGCGGGAGTATGTCATTCCTTCGTTACGGACAGCAGCGGAGATACGCTGAATCCAGAGACGGCGGAATTGACCCTTACGTTTTTTGCGGTCGCGGTATTCGTATTGGCGAGCCTTATAGACGGCATCCTTCGCGTAGCGATAAAGCTTGGAACGGAAACCGCGGAAGCCCTTAGCGCGTAAAAGAACGCGTTTGCGGCGCTTCCGGCTGGCCGGACTGTTGGTTGCTCTTGGCATTTTCTTTTTATGGTGAACGGATCGTTGTTATTTATTCGCTCCTTACAGTCTCATCTGTTCGTTGTCCCTTCCGGAGAAAGGCTGGCTGTATGGAGGTTCGCCCGATTAGCGGGCGAGGGTTCTTCGGCGGTCTTGGTCTTAGTTAGCGAAGGAGAAGGTTCTTCTTCACTGCTTTGATATCTGCAGCGGAGACAAGTGTCGCTTTCCCCAGATTTCTTTTCCGTTTCCGGTTTTTCTTCTGGAGAATGTGACGCTTACCTTGCTTCCGGCGCAGAACTTTACCGGTGCCAGTCACTTTAAAGCGCTTGGCGACGGCCGATCTGGTTTTTGACTTGCAAGCTTTGCGTGCCATGGGAGGGCGCTTTTAGGCGGCAAGGGGAGGAATGCAAGAAATTTTGTGAATCAGTTGCATCAGGCGATGCTTTTGAGGGAGCGGAAAACCCAAATTTCATTAATTGAGGCATTTTTTTGAAATATTTATGGTCCTCATTGGACTTATTGCTCTGAGGTCGCTAGCTATTTCGGCATGCGTAAATTGGTGAAGCATTTGCTGAAAAATGAATCTGCTCTGAGCGAGGTAGAATTATCTGGTTGGGTGCGGACTCGGAGGGATTCTAAGGATTTTTCATTCATTGAACTCAACGATGGGAGCAGCCTTCAGGGCATTCAGGTGGTCATTGATGCAGGCATTCCAGGTTATGATTCGGTGAAGAAGATGAATACCGGGGCTTCGATCCGCGTTCTCGGTGAGTTGGTGGAGAGTCAGGGGAAGGGGCAAAGCTGGGAGGTCTTAGCCAAAGAAGTCGAATTGGTAGGCGAAGTTCCAGAAGATTACCCCCTTCAGAAAAAGGGTCAAACTCCAGAATTTCTTCGTTCAATTGCGCATCTGCGCCCTCGGACGAATCTATATGGGGCGACTTTTCGGATGCGGAGTCGCTTGGCTTATGCGGTGCATCGTTTCTTTAATGAGCGTGATTTCACTTATGTCCACACCCCGATTCTTACCGCAAGTGATTGCGAGGGAGCGGGGGAGATGTTCCGAGTGACGACGAATGGTGCGGGCAAGCCAGAGGATGACTTTTTTGGGAAAGCAACCTATCTCACCGTGAGTGGTCAATTAGAGGGGGAAACGTATGCGACTGCGCTTTCAAACATTTATACCTTTGGCCCCACGTTCCGGGCGGAAAATTCTCACACGTCACGTCATGCGTCGGAGTTCTGGATGATCGAGCCAGAAATGGCATTTTGTGACCTCGGGGGGGATATGGATCTCGCGGAAGAGTTTATGAAATTCCTCGTGAAGGATGTGCTAGAAAACAATGAAGGGGATTTGTCCATTTTTGAAAAATTTATTGATAAGGGCTTACGCGATCGTTTGGAAAAATTGGCTGCCAGCGGATTTGAACGGATGAGTTATACCGAGGCGGTAGAACGGCTCCTTCAGTCTGGAAAACAATTCGACTACCCAGTTGAGTGGGGCGTGAACCTTCAGTCTGAGCATGAGCGTTATCTCTGTGAGGAGGTGGTGAAGGGGCCACTCACGGTGTATGATTATCCGAAGTCAATTAAGCCGTTCTACATGCGCGCCAATGATGATGGGAAAACGGTCACGGCAATGGATGTCCTCGTGCCGGGAGTGGGAGAAATTATCGGCGGGAGTCAGCGAGAAGAGCGCTATGATCTTTTAAAAGCCGCGATGGAGGATCATAAGCTCGAGCTGGAGGAATATGGTTGGTATCTTGATCTCCGCAAATACGGGACGGTGCCACACGCTGGTTTCGGAGCCGGCTTTGAGCGTCTTTTGATGTATGTCACTGGCATGCAGAATATCCGCGATGTCATCCCATTTGCTCGCACTCCTGGGAATTGTGAGTTCTAAGGAAACTTTCGACTCGGGCCTGATGCGTGTTGGCGGCGTGGAGGAATGCGAATTGTATTGTCAATGGGCGCTGAAGAAATAGTCTGAATATTGATATGATTCATCGCTTCCTCACCGTGTTGCTGGCCATTCTGATTGCCAATCCAGGGTGTTGTTGTGCCTTCACATTGGAGGATGAACAAAATTCCCGGATCTGTTGCGGGAGCGCCTCCAATTCATGTGGAGATTCTGAAAATGAGACTGAGGGCGAGTGCTGCTGTCCCAAAAAATGGAACATTAAAGCGGAAAGTGAAACTCGGTTAAAGAAATCGCCTGTGAGATCTTCGTTGTTCACTCACCAGTCGCTCATCCCGAAGCGATTACATCTTGATTCCATATCTGAGTGCTGGCAGGGAGTAATCCCGTGGCCCCCCGGGCGCGTTCTCGCGCCCGAGGTGAAGGCCCGCTTGGCTCTAGAATGTTCTTATCTGCTCTGAAGAGAGGCTTTTTTCTCTCCCTTGACTCACGAACGACGTCTATCGTTCACCGTTTTATATTGATTTTGGCGTGGTCATCGTGGGCTGCGCCATACCCCTGAGCAGATATTCTGCTTCAATTATAACATTCTCTCATTACATGAAATTTTCCCATACTTTGATTTTTCTCCTTCTGATTCCATTCTCATCATTCGGATGAGATGGATGAAAATTAACGACCCCACCAGTTGGTGGGATATTTGATTCATCATCTCGCTTTAGCTTCTCCTTTGATCAATTTTACCGGGAAAATGATGATGTGTTTACCGGGGCTTCAGAGGTTCCTAACACCCTGGGGCTTTCTACGACCTTTTATCAGGCCTCGATCAGTGGCTCCTATCGTTACAATCAGAATTGGGTTTTCAGCGCTAAACTTCCCTACCTCGATGCCGTGCGTCGGGAGCGAGGAGCCCCCACCTTGAAGATCAGTGGGATTGGAGACGTGACTCTCTCCGCTACTCTTTCTCCATGGGCTGGTGATGATTCGGTGCTTGGTGGACTCGGCTTCTCCTTTGGTCTAATTTTGCCTACTGGAGATCACCGAGATCAACCCCAGGTGGGCGTGGCTTTGCCGAGCGTGTTTCAACTAGGCTCTGGCACCACTCAGCTCCAAATGGGGCTTCGATATGCCACGAAGATAAATGATTGGTCATTCTCTGGTAGCCTCTCAGGAACAGTAGCCCTTGACGCAAATTCGAGTGATTTCCGCCCTGCTGAAACGTATTTTCTCAGCCTAGGCGCGAGCCGTCAGGTGACTGAGAAGCTGCATGCTAAATTGTCACTCGATTTTTACCACGGCGGAAAAGATGAATTCAGAGGAGCTGATATTTCGAATACCGGCTCTACCACCTTTTCCATCACCCCCGCTCTCATCTATCGAATGACAGATGACCTCTCCGTGTCGGGTTCGCTGTCACTCCCGCTGTATCGGGAGGTGAATGAAACCGCGTTGACCATCGGCCCCCTGTGGAGCTTGGGAGCGAGTTACAGTTTCTAATCGCCCTTGATCACCTAAGAGAGGTGTTGCTTGGGTGATGAAGCCATCAATGTGAGTGTCATAATTGACCGAGAATCATCATCATGAAGCCAAGCCCGCCGAGGATGAATATGGGTGACCATAGGGTTACCAATATTTTTTTACGCTCTGGAATTTCGCGCTGAATCGACATCTCTCCTACGAGTAATACCAAATGGGTAATGATGAACGCCCCGATTCCCACCGAGAAATAGATTGACGGGAATACTTTGGTAAAAGCGAGTCCTAACACAAGCCAGACAGATCCCGCCATCCCGAGGGCGACTTTGCCCAATCGACTCGCTTTTTCCGTGGACCAATCCGAGATGGGAGAGCCTCCTAAAAGAACCCTTTTACGTCGACTGCTCCGGTGCATTTCATGGACCCGAGAGCTTGTAGTCTTCATTCGTTTTAGCGAAAATGCACTCATAAGATACTGAGATCATATCCTGATCCGACGACCTGCCTATTGTAAGAGAGCGGGTCATTTATAATCGAATGTGTATCTGAGAGTGATCGGGGTCGACGAATCCACCTATGCACCCGTGCGTGACTTCTTCAAGAAGCGCGGTGGCAAGCCATGGGTAGGGATCATCTAATCGCTTGGACGAATACCCTGAATGGGGGACGATTCTTCTACCCCGAACTGGGGCACGACGTCCGATCTCTGGAAACAGAATTCAGCCGCAAGCACATCATCGAGGCAATCCGCTGGGCTGCGCGGAATGATGGAGGCACGAACAAGCCTAAGAGAGACAGGGGCCGTTAAGGCGCTGCCCAATCTAGTGATTCTAGCTCAGGGGGAAGTTCGTTACTTCTTACGGGAGCGGCG
>CALGLJ010000097.1 GCA_937930235.1 uncultured Verrucomicrobiales bacterium
CCCCGATCGGGGCCTGAAAATATGGCGCTTGATGAGGCGTTGATCGCAGAGGCGCAGAATGGACCTATTTTACGCCTTTATCAGTGGGAGGATCATTGGGCGAGTCTGGGTTATTTTCAAAAATTTGCCGAGGTGCGTGCGGCATTGGATCAGGAGGTGAAATTCGTCCGACGATGGACCGCAGGAGGGTTGGTAGATCACCGGGAAGATTCCACTTACACCTTGATCATTCCTCCCCAGGAAAAGGCGGCTCGTTTACGAGCAGGGGAGGGATATCGTGAAATCCACGGCGCGGTGGTGGAGGCGCTGCGTAAAGCTGGAGTGGCATGTGAGCTGACGAAAGAATGTGCAGAGAAAGAGAGCATCGCATGTTTTGAAAAACCAGTGCGATGGGATGTGGTGGGAGCGCAAGGCAAGTTAGCCGGAGCCGGCCAGCGGAGGGGAAAATGGGGAGTGCTGCACCAAGGGAGTGTGCGAGGAGATTTGCAGTTTCTAGCAGATTCCTTGACCATTCATTGGGATGAATTTTCGTGGAACTCAGAGGGGCATCATTCTTTGATAGAGAAGTATGCGAGTCGAGATTGGCTAGAGAAGAGATAGGAAGAAAAGAGAGATGCCATAAAAAAACCCGCGTTTCCGAAAGGAAACCCGGGTGAGAATTTATCCTTCTAAGATTAAGATTCTTAGAAGATTTTTCTGATGTCATCAAAGGCGCGAGCCGCATCACGGGCATCCCGAACAGTATTTGTGGCATTACGACGTTTTACGCTTTCGGAGTAAACCGCGCGGTCTTCGACGTTTTTCTGACGTTGGAATTGTTGGTTCTCAGCGGCTGAGACAAATCCATCGCCGTTGTAATCGGCTTGTTGATGTGCGGTTGAAATTGAGGCGCAGCTTGCGAGTCCGAGGATCGGGAGTAATAAAAAAAGTGATTTCATAATGGTGAATAATGAAGATTCAGGTTGAAAAATTAGTAACGACCAAAGCCAGAATTGCGGAAGCCGGAATTACCAAATCCCCCATATCCGCCGCGGCGGTCATTGGAATAGTAGACGGCATTGCGTCCTGCTTCCTGATTCGCATAATCATTGTCGGGTGTGGGCTTGGGTTGGCGCTCGAGCCGTTCAACGCTACCAGTCCCGCGAACATCAGTTTGCGAACACGAACTGATGATGATGCATGCAGCTCCCCCAATGAGGAGTGTCATATTCGTCATGGTTTTCATAAGTTCCTTAAATAGAAGCATATAAATGAAGAGGTGTATGTTCTAAAATGAACATTTTTTATTCCTGATCCAAGCCGAACGCGGTGTGAACGATTCTTGCTGCTTCATCGGCAATGTTTTCTTCTACGGTGACTGAGATTTTAATTTCGGAAGTTGAAATCATCCCAATATTGATTCCCGCTTTGCCGAGAGATTCAAACATTTTGGCCGCGACGCCGGAGTGCGAGCGCATTCCGATGCCGACACAAGAGAGTTTGGCGATACCAGCCTCAGTTTCGATATTCGCATGTGGACTGAGTTCGGCTAGCACCGGTTTCAGGGCGGCTTGAGCTCTTCCTAGATCGCTGGTGTGCATGGTGAAGGAATGGCGAGCATTTCCATCGTTGGCGATGTTGGAGACGATCATATCGATATTGATCTCGGCTTCGGCTAGGGCCCCGAGAATCTTTCCTGACATTCCTGGGGTGTCAGGAATTTCCGTGATGGTGACGCGGGCTTGGGAGCGCTCAATGGAGACTCCGCGGATGACTACTGATTCCATGGCTTCGTGTTCTTCGGTGACGATGGTTCCGGGATTATGATTGAGAGAGGAGCGGACTTCGAATTTCACTCCGAATTTTTTGGCAAATTCCACGGAGCGTGACTGCATCACCTTCGTGCCGACGGAGGCGAGTTCGAGGAGTTCGTCGTAGGAAATTTCGGGCAATTTTCTGGCTTTGGAGACCACCCGCGGGTCGGCGGTGTAAACTCCATCGACATCAGTGAGGATTTGGCAGATATCGGCATTGACGGCGGAGGCCACGGCGATGGCAGAAAGGTCTGATCCGCCGCGACCCAGCGTGTGAATGAGTCCATTTTCGGTCATTCCCTGAAATCCTGCGACAATGACGGTCTGATCTTTCTTAAGATAGTCATTGATCATGTCGGGATTGATTTCCTCAATGCGTCCCCGAGTGTGAGATCCGCTGGTGAGGATGCCTGCCTGACGACCCGTGACGGAAACGGCATCAATTTCTAAATCATTCAGAGCGATTGCAAGGAGGGCGATGGATTGTTGTTCTCCTGAAGAGAGGAGAACATCCAGTTCGCGTTCCGGAGGGGTCTCGGACAGCTCTTGGGCCATTCCGATGAGCTTGTCTGTCACTCCTCCCATTGCGGAAATGACTGCGATGACTTGGTTTCCCTTTTCGCGTTCCGTTTTGATGCGGTTGGCGACATTTCGAATCCGATCAATCGAGCCGACAGAAGTTCCGCCGTATTTTTGAACAATCAATGCCATGTTGGAGGAGCATTGCTTATGCCGAGGAGGGGAATTAGGCAAGCTCAGGTCTCATTTCGATAGGCAGAAATGAGTAGAAATTGCGTTTTGATCCGATCTTCGGCCTGAATGTCGCTATTGTTTGGCTGGGAAATCTGCGGCGGACATGACGCCCTGACCTTTATGAGCGTTCCGGATCTTGGTGACATCTGCGGCCTTCACCTGACTGGCGCGGTTTGACCAAGCGTGGCGAATGTAAGTGATGATGTCGGCGAGATCTTGATCTTTCATTGCTTCACTCTGAGCCAAGCCAGGCATGACTAGCGGAGAGATGAACATCTTGCCATTGATCTTAATGGGGCCTTGTAAACCAAAGAGGAGCACTTTGGTCAGATCTTCGGGATCTTCCGTTACCCAGTTTGATTGATCAAGGAGGGGGCCGAGATTGGCGAGTCCAGCACCGTCCGCTCCGTGGCAGGCCATGCAATTGACATAAAGAGATTCACCTCTTTTGTAGGACTTTAGGTGGTCTCCTTTTAGAATATCTTCGGCCGCGGCCACTTTTTTGGGTTCCTTGGCAGACTGATTTAGCAGGTCGTTAAAGTCTTTTGCGCTATAACGCTTTTTGTTGACTTTCTTAAATAGCTCGGCGGTGTGTTCGAGGCCGGATATTGCTGCCATCCGGGCCATTTTGTTTTTGCCATTCTTTTTGAGCAGAGCGACGAGGGCTTCCTGTGCTTCTTCAGTAGGAATGCTGGCTAGAAGGCGTGTTTTGTAAGGAAGAGTGGCAGGATCATTGGCTACTTTGATGATCTCAGGAAGAAGAGCCTGGCGATCAGTTTCGCTGAGAGAAAGGGCGGCATACATTCCAGTCTGCATCAGTTTAGGGGAGTTTGCCGCAAAGGCGGTACTGATGTCTTTTGTTTCCAGCGCGCCAACACCTTCTAGAGTCCATAGTGCTTGGGCTCTGGAGGCGAGTGGGGCTTGGGTGTCTTCAAGAAGCCTCCGCACTCCCGATGAGAGAGAGTTGGCCATCGCAACGAGGCGTCTTTGTGCGATGTCACGATGAAGGCCATTTTCCGATTTGAGGGCTTTGACGAGCTGCTCTTGATTTGCATTTTCGAGATCTGGAACAGGAGTCAAAGGACGATCCACCGCGCGGATGCGATAGATGCGTCCGTGTCCAAGCCCTGGTTTGTCAAGATTGCGTGAGAGAGTTTGACGGCGGAGGTAGGACGTCATGTATGTCTTATGCTGGATGATGCCGTGATACATGTCCAAAACATAGAGGCTACCATCTGGAGCATTATAGAGATTGACGGGGCGGAATCGCTCATCTGTTGAGGTGAGGAATTCACTCTTTTTATATGGATGGGATCCCTTGATGTCACCCTTCTTGCGATCAAGAGCAACTGCTTTGATCAGTTGAGCTCCAGATTCAGCAACGAAGGCCATACCTTGAAATTTGGCGGGGAAATTATCTCCACGGTAAATGACGGGGCCACAAGCTGCAGTGCATTTGAGGAGCTTGAAGTTTTCAGGGCTGATGATGTTATTCTTGTAGCCATTTAACTTCGAGATGTAGGCCCGGTTGAGTCCGGGAGTGATTCTTCCCGGATAGACGTTGTTGTTCCCTACGCGGCGAGAAATGTTCTGCTTAATTTTTACTTTCGAGTTTCCGTGGAGGAGATTGGGAGCGAATCGATCTCCAATGAGCATCGTACTATTTGAATTATAATAGAGGTGACCCCAGTTGTCCTGAGTAATTCCCCATTGCCCTCGAAAGAGCGTAGGCTCTTTTTTGAGTTCGCCATTTTTCCACTGATACCGGAAACCTGACTTGGCATTATACATCCAGTTGTCGAGCGCGGTGATCATCCCATTGGGCTTGTGTTCGACATTACCGCCTGCGGAATATTTTTCATCAATGACTTTGAGCTCTCCGGCGGGTTGATCTCCATTGCGAGCGACGTGATACAGGCTGTTATGATCTCCAATCAAGACGCCATCTGCTACTACTGCGATGGTGCGTGGCAATAGGATCTTATCGAGAAAGACGGTGCGCTTATCCACTTGGCCGTCTTTATTGGAATCTTCCAGAATGACAATTCGGCCCATTGGGGTCTCTTCTTCGGTTCCATCGATATCGCTCATGTAGCCTCGCATTTCGCAGACCCACATTCTTCCACGGGCATCAAAATCTAAAGCGACAGGCTTATCGACCAGAGGTTCCGCAACGACGGCCTCAATGGTAAAACCTTCCTGAATAGTGAATGCTTTGATCGCTTCTTCAACATTCAGAACCGGAGCGTCTGGAATGAGATCTTTCGGAACGATATCATTCATGTTAGTGTGCTCCTTCTTATTTCCATTCTGGCCGGTGGCACAGAGAGTGAATACGAGGCTGCTGAGAGAAATGAGGATGCGCCGTTTCATATAGATGATTCTACGTGCAAAATTTTCAGAAACTAACGAAAAATTAAAAAAATTGAAAAAACCGAGCTCCATTTTGTGCTGTAAGCTCAGAGGAGAGGCCGATTTCGTCTGTAAAACCTTGTGCGATGGCTTGGAGGTTGGCTGGGTGATTGAGCTCCTTGAGTGGAAATTCTTGGAATTTGGACGGCGGGAGCATGTCTGGAGCGTCTGTTTCTAGTAAAATGCGATCGGGGGGGAGATTTCGGAAAATTTCCCTCAGAGAAGATTTTCGTTCATGGAGAAAGGAGCCGGAAAAGGAAAAGTAAGCTCCGAATTTAGCCAATTCCTGCGCGATTTCTCGTGATCCATTGAAGGAATGTAGGAGCATCTTTGGAAACGAGGTGAGGGGGCGGAGCTCTTCCATGAGTGGTCCCCAAGCCCGGAGGCAATGGATGGTGAGGGGACGATTGAGTTCATCCGCAAGTTTCAGGTGAGTGCGAAAAACCGCATGCTGTGCCTCGAGGTCAGGAGATGGGATCCAGCGGTCAAGACCGCATTCTCCAACTCCGGCGTGCGGGAAATTATTGAGAAATTGATTCAGATGACGAGACCACTCGGGTGATCTTTGATCGATATTCCACGGATGGAGACCAAATGAGGGAATGACAAATTCGGGATATTTTTCAAAAAGTCGGGCGACCTTGGGCCAATCTCCTTCATGGGTGCCATTGACTACACATTTTGAAATACCGGCTTCCTGCATTGTTTCGATGATCTCAGGCAGGGCGTCTCCGAAGCGAGGGTCCTGCAGGTGATTATGAGCGTCGAATAACATGACTGCTAAAGAGGAAGGTTAAGAGTGGTAATGTGCGATCAACGCGGCGGCGTGTTTCTGAAGGGACTGGGAGTTGATGGACGGGATTTCGATGAAGAATGCGGGTTTTTGATAGATCGACTCCGCAGAGCCTGCGCTGCGATACGCGGGATCGTAATGATGGGTGAGAATGGATTCCAAGAAACTGGTCCATTCATGCTGATCGATTTGCTGATGCCAGAGATCAACTAGCTGATGTCCTCTGAGGCGGCGGAGGTGATCCAGTAATGTCTTTAAGCGCTGAGGCTGTTCGATGAAGTGAGGGTAATCGTCGAGGAGGAATTGAGCGCGTTCGGCGAGTGGTAGGGAAATTTGGACCACTTGAGCATCACGAAGTCGTTTCCAGAGAGCTCCGGGAAGATGGATCTTACCAATACGATTTGATTCTGCTTCGGTGAAGATCGGGCGAGTGAGGTCGTAGTTTCTAAAATGTTCCCACAGGAGAGTTTCGAATGCTTTTTGCGAAGGTTGGGAGCAGGATTTCATTCCTCCCAGGACTGAGCCTTTGTGATTGGCGTGACCTTCAAGATCGAGGATTTGCGCGCCTTGTTCTTTCAAGGCGTGCAGGAGACGGGTCTTGCCGCATCCGGTGAGTCCTTCCAGCACGATGAATTGAGGATGTTTTTTTTCGAGGCTGGTTTTGAGGTCTTCCATGAGCCACTTGCGCCATGCTTTGTATCCTCCTTCTAAAACGCGAGCACGCCAGCCGATGTTCCGAAAAATCGTCGCCATCGCGTTGGATCGGAGATTGCCGCGCCAGCAATAAATGAGAGGGGAAAAGTCTTTCGGTTGCGTCGCGAGCGCGGTGGTAAGGTGACGATGGATATTTTCGGTAATTAAGGTCGCGCCGGTGCGACGGGCTTCAAAGGCGTCCGAGGCATGCAGAATTCCGATTGCTTTGCGTTGCGCATCATCCAGAACGGGGAGATTGATCGCCCCGGGAATGTGATCTTCATCGTATTCCCCAGGGCTCCGGACATCGATGATGTTCTGAAAGCTTCCCAGATCAAAGGGGAGGTGGATGCGTTCTGGAAGCTGCATTTCAAACTTCCACGACCAGGCTGATCTCTACCGAGACGCCGAGCGGGAGGGATGAAACGCCAACGGCGGCGCGAGCGTGTTTTCCAATGTCACCAAAGACTTCGACCAGAAGGTCTGAGGCTCCATTGATCACTTGAGGATGGGCGGTAAAGTCGGGCTCGGCGTTGACATAGCCGCTGAGGCTGACAAATTTTTTCACCAACTTGAGTTCTCCGATCTCTGCTTTAATGACTGCCAAGCGGGTGAGGAGAGCGGTGCGAGCGGCCGTTTGAGCGGTTGCGAGGTCACACTCGGTAGGGACTTTTCCTGAAAACTTCTCCTCTCCGATGATGGGGAGTCCCCCAGAGATGTGTAAGAGATTTCCTGAGCGGACGCAGTTAACATAAGAGCCGACAGGTGGGGCTGCTTCGGGAAGGCTGAGGCCGAGTTCGGTGAGTTTTTCTTCTGGTGTCATTGTGGAGTGGTGAGAGGTGGTGGTGATTTTTTGACCGCTTGGTCGGTAAAGAGAGCGATGAATCGCTGGCCACGGGCCGTGAGGCTGGCGCGGCGTCCGGTCCCGGTGAGGCGTTTGCGGGTGTAGTATTCATGTTTCGAACGCGTGGTGCGGACGAAGGTGACGGTGGGTTTGGCGACTTTCCGGTTACTTGGGATCACGGAGAGGGGGATGCCGGAGTCGGTGAAGGAGATTTCCCACGAGTGACTCCTCTGGGAAGAATCTCCTTTGAGGAGCCAAGGATAGCGCTTGGTGATGCTGAGGAGGTCGGGGCCTCTCGGGACCGCCACTTTGAAGTATGGGGATGCGCCTGAGAGAAACTGGGGGATGGTGATATTTGGATTTTGTTTCTCTGCGAGAAGAAGTGAGGCGATGTCCAGACCGATGAGGTTGAGGCCATTGTAAAGACCTCGTGGACTTTTACCGCCATAGAATTGGGCATGCCAATCATCGAAACGATCTGAGGCCATGATCCCGAGTTCTAAGTGAAGGTGAGAGCGCTCTCGGTTGATGCCATTTCCGGTAAAGCCCATGATCGCGATCGCATCTCCCGCCGCGACTTCTTGATCGACGGTGCAGTTGATCTGACTGAGGTGAGCATAGAGGCTGAAAAATAGTCCGTAGCCCCAGTCATGCTGAATGACGAGGTAGCGGCCGTAGTCTCCTGCACGGCTATTATTCACGTAGACGACTTTTCCCGCGGCGATGGCCCGGATTTCATCGAGAGGATTTTGCGAGCGATCCCTTTTGATCGGTTTGATGTCGAGGCCCTCGTGGAATTTGGTCGCGATGACTCCTTCGCTTTTAGTTTTCAGCGGGTTACGGACAAAGCCATATTGGCCTGCGGTCCAGGGTTTCGAGCTGACCCCCGCGAAGGTGCGATTGGTATACATGTAGTAGTCCTCCGGTTTGCCATCAAAGAGGGCGGTGTTTGGCGTGGGGAGAACGAGGGCGAGAGGCTTGGCGAGAGATATCCCTGTGGTGAGAAGAATGGCAATGATGAATCTCATGGTTTTCTTTTAGTCTTCTCGTTTTTTAATTGTCGTTTGAGGCGTTTTTTGACTTCGCTTTTGTGCTTTTTCCAAACCTTTGGGTCGAAGTCTGAGCGAATGATTTCTAAATCGAGAAGATCGACATCGCGTTGATTCATGCCTTTCCAGACCACCATGATGCCATCGTTTACTGGTTTGTCGATAAAGACAACATTGACGGGGCGGCCATTGATGACCGACATCATCCACTTATTCTGCGCTTGCGTAGTCATGTGTGAGAGGCGCTGAGTCCCGACTTTACTGAGCTGAAACATCGCTCCAATACTGCCATCTTGAGCAGGGAAGGGCTTGTAATGAATGACTTCCTTAGTGGGCGCGACTGGAAAACGGTGGAAGTATTTCGTTCCTCCGGGGGCCTGATGGGGGAAGACCATTCTGGGGTGATCTTCTTTAGCTGCTTCGGTGTGAAAGGTGACGGTCGCTTTGGGGATTTTTTTCCCCATGGAAAAGGCAGGCAGGCTGAAGGAGATTAAAAAGCTGAAAAGAATGAGATAACGCATGCGGAAGTTTGGCGCTCGTGCGGAGTGGTGGCAAGCTTTCGGAATGAAAAAGCCATTATCTGGGAATCAGATAATGGCTTTTCATGATAAAGAAATGGTCTTTTGCTAAACTTGCACAATCGCTTTTTCACTCTTGGCGTCAACGATGGCAAATCGTTCACGGTGAAGAGCGGGATCGCTTCGGAAGATCAAGCGGCCCGCATGTGAGCGTTCCAGTTCGACGAGCAGTTTCGAATCTTCTGATCGGAAACGATTGAGAACATCGGTATTGACCATGACGATGAGATCGCCTGGTTCGGCCTGTTCTTGTTGACGTTGAATGACGGTATTGAGTCGCCGCTGGATCTCGATACTCATGGTCATCGGAGTCTTGATGCGACCACGCCCGGAACAATAGCTGCAGGGCTCTAGGGTGGAATCGAGGAGCGATTCGTTGAGGCGTTGACGGGTCATTTCCATCAGGCCGATACTGGAGATTTGAAGGACTTGAGTCTTGGCTTTGTCACGGCGTAGACGCTCCTTCATCGCGCGATAGACCGTTTGCTGGTCCCGGCGGTGTCGCATGTCAATGAAGTCGACTACGACGAGGCCTCCGATGTTTCGGAGCCGGAGTTGGCGTGCGACTTCTTCGGCCGCTTCGACATTGGTCTGCAGGAGCATTTTATCGACGTCTTTGGAGCCTCGGTTACGTCCGGTGTTTACATCGACGGAAATGAGCGCTTCGGTCTCATCGATGACAATGTAACCGCCGCAGGGGAGCCACACTTGTCGCATGAAGGCTTCATCGATCTGTTTCTGGATTCCGTAACGTTCGAAGATTGTTTGTTTTCCAGGAACGTAGTGAATTCGCCGCTTGGCGCGGCGGGAAATTTTTGCGGCAACTTCCTGAATTTGTTCCGTCGTTTTTTCATCATCACAGATGATTTTATCGACCTCATCGGTGAGGAAATTACGGGCGGTGCCTTCGACAAGATCAGGCTCGCGGTAGCAGCATACGGGGGCGGATTTTGAATCACGTTTATCTTCGATTTCGTACCATTGTTCTAGGAGCATGGCGAGATCACGGACGAAATGGCGGGCTCGGGTGCCAATGGCGACGGTGCGCATGATGATGCCCATTCCCTCGGGGACATTGAGCTTTTGCATGATCTTCCGGAGCCGTTGGCGCTCTTTGGGATCATCAATTTTACGAGAAATTCCGAACTGGTCGGAGAAGGGCATGAGGACGAGGTAGCGGCCTGCCATGGAGACGTTTGTGGTCACTCGGGGGCCTTTGTTTCCGATAGCTCCTTTGGACACTTGGATCACGATTTCTGATCCAATAGGGTAGATACTGGGAATGTCTTTGGAGGTGATTTTCTTTTGCTTCTTTTTCGGGCGTCCGTCGCGCCGGATTTCTTCTAGGCCTCCATCAAGAGCAGCGGGAATGGCATCCCAAAAGTGAAGGAAGGCATTTTTTTCAAATCCGATGTCTACGAACATGGCTTTGAGACCTTGTTCGATGTTTTTCACGCGGCCTTTAAAGATCCCGCCGACGATGTTGTGATCGCCATCGCGTTCAACGTTGTATTCTTCCAGAATACCATTTTCTAAAAGCGCGGTGCGGCGCTCTAGGCTTTCGGCATTGACGATAATAGTTCGGCCTTCGCTGGGATCTACATTTCCCATGCCGAGGGCATGTTTGATTCTTGTAATCATTGTGTTTTTAAAAAGTAATTTAAGGTGAGTGGTTTTATTGAGTGGTTCCCTCAGAGGTATCTGCTTGGGGAGCTATGGAGGGGAGGATGATTCTTTTTGGGGTGACTCTAATGGCTTGTCCTTCTTCTAGGAGGATGGGATCAATTTCGTTTCCGGTTTCTCCGATGTCATCGATATCGAGTGCGAGAAGGTCTCCTTCAGGAAGGAGGATTTCTTCGATGGCCTTGAAGTGTCCTTTATACAACCCCATTTTCGTAATGCGGGGTTGAAAGCCGTTGTCGATGGCGAAAAGGCCCCGGAGGATGAGGTGAGTGAGTGCGCCTGCGACCTTCCCTCCGCTTCTGCCGTTTTCTACCATGACGGCGACCGCGAATTTGGGTTTTTCATAGGGTGCGTAGGAGACGGTCCAGGCAATATTTTTATCCCGATGGTCAGGCTGTCCTGTTTGTGCCGTTCCTGTTTTGGCTGCGACATGGATATCTTTGAGCGCGGTGCGCTGCGCGGTGCCTCCTTTTTGGTTAACGGCCATCCACATTCCTTTTTGAATGACGCTGAGGCTCTTTTTTTTGAGGCCTTCCTTGAGGAGGTCCACTTTGACGATTGGGATATTATCGGCCTCGACTTGACCTTGTGAGTTGATGACGCGCCGGACAATTCTGGGCTGATAGTATTTCCCGCCGTTAGCAATGGTGGCAGTGATGGCGCACATTTGCAGTGGGCTGGCCCCAGAATGAAATTGCCCGATGCTGACCATGCCAAGTTGCGCTGGGGTGATGGCTTTGCCGTTTGATTTTTCTCGAATCCAGGTCTTGGTTCCGGGGACCATGCCGGGTTGTTCGCTGGGGAGTTTAATGCCGGTCTTCCTTCCGAGGCCGAGGAGATTAAAGGTATCGGCCATGGTGCGGCTCCCGAGGTCATTGGCCATGTCCATAAAGTAGGGATTACAGGAACGCTGAAGCGCCTCACTCAGGCCAAGCGTTCCGTGTCCTTCTGTTTTCCAACAGCGAATTTTGAGATTCTTCCCATAGCTGGAATACCCCACGCAGCGATGATGGGAGTTGGTTTTTCCATGGATGCAGCCCGCGATCGCAGTAGGGAGCTTGAAAGTTGAGCCGGGGAAGTAGGTGTTGAGGGCTCGGTTGAGAAATGGATTGGCCTTGTTGTCGTTGTAGGCTTTGAATTTTTTTAGAGTGATTGAGGGGACGAAGTCGTTCGGGTCAAAGTTTGGCAGCGAGGCCATGGCGAGGACTTCACCAGTCGATGGGTCCATGACGACGGCAGATCCTCGCCCGATGCGGCGTAAGAAATTTTCCACCACATATTGCATACGCGCATCGATGGTGAGTTCAATGGCTGCTCCTTGTTGTGGGGGGCTGTAGTCTTCTACGCCGATGATTTTATTTTTCTCATTACGGATGAAAATTTGACGCCCTTCTTTGCCTCGCAGTTGCGCGTCCATGGTGTATTCCACGCCAGAGATTCCCTGATCTTCTCCCTGATAGTGCATGCGGGATTTACGATATTCTTCTGGAATGTCTCCTTTTTCCCACTGCTTCACTTGCCCCAGAAGATGGCAGGCCAGAGTGCCATATGGATAAACGCGCCGGGGGACCACGGTGACTTGCACTCCCGGGAAATCGAGGGATCGCTCGGCGAGTTGGGCGAATTCATCGTAAGTTAAATCCGTGCGATAAGGGAAGGGGACAAGGCCGCGGTGGGTTTCGTAGTGGGTCTTGAGTGCTCGGGTGAAGCGTTTTTTTCCAAGGCCGTGTGTTTCCAGTCGGGGAACAACCCATTCGTTCACGATTCGGACGATGTCCTTCTTTTTTTTGATTTTTGGCATACCACCGACTTGGACCTTCTCTTCGAGGAGATCGGCTTCGGTGAAATCATTTTGCTGGCGATAGCTTTGATAAATATCTTCGAGGTTAAAGACGACCTCATACGAGCGTCGATTGCGGGCCAAGATGACTCCATTACGGTCTTGGATGATGCCCCGGACTCCAGGTTCGCGCACGGTGACGCTGTGAGTGGTGGGGACGTTGGCAATAAACATGGAACGTTTCTCAATCTGGAATTCGTGTAAACGGGACAAGAGCACTCCGCATCCCAGCAACACCATGATGGTGAGCAGAAAAAGTCGAAAACGGTAGCGTGGTTCCATGAGCTGAATTTTAGGTGAGATGAGTTCGTTGACGTTTCAGAGAGTCGAAGGTGATGGTGTAGCGGAACGATTTGGCGGCTTTGAAAAGAATCGCGAAGATGAACGGGGAGAGCGCCATTGAGAGGAGAGCGGTGAAGATGATCTGGTTCAAGATGGCATTGCTGAAATCAAAACCGCCTCGAACAAAGCTGATGAGAAGATACTCCACCCAGAGGTAAAAGAAGATGGCAATTCCAGTGAGGAGAGCTGAGATGAACCACTTTCCACGACGGAAGAGAGGCTGGATTCCCTGCATCAGGAATCCCATGAATGCGTAGAGGACGATGGTATAGCCAAACTGGAGGGTGTCTGCCGTCTCCTTATAAATGGTAGGGTCTCCGATTTGATAGAGTAGGACTTGTTGCGTGTCCCACAGAAAGCCTCCCAGAAATGCGAGTAACAGCATGCTCGCGGTCGGCACGGTGACGGCGCTGCAAAGAAAGACGAGTGGTAAGAGCAGGGGACGCGCATCGTGCAGAGCTGGGATAGGAGGGAGAAATTGCTGAAGGATGCAGCTAAATGCCAACAGCAGGATGAGCGAAAGATGATAGAACAACATAAACCGTGACTATTCTTCGTTCAGGTCTGAGGAGTCCCACTGATGACGAAGACAGTCTTGAGGTTTTGAAAATCCACGGCTGGGATTACGATGGCCTCGCCTGCTACGGGGCCTGATTCAAAGTCTTCGATGGTTCCAATGGGGATATTTGCGGGAAATAACTTTCCCCGCCCGTCGGTGTATACTTTCATTCCTCTTCGCACGTTCGCGTTCTTAGAGAGATAGCGTAGCCTGAGTCGCTGTGCTTCTCCGAAGTTGGCGCGCCGCCCTTCGAGGATTCCCATCTCGGTGGAGCCTTCCACGCGTGCAGAAACACGGGAGCTTTCATCGGTGATGAGTTTGACTGATGAGACATCGTCACCCAATTGGTAGATGCGCCCCACGAGGCCGCCATTTCCGGCGACAACGGTGAGGGACACTCCTACATTTTGCTTGGCTCCTCGGTTGATCTCAATGGTGCGCCCCCATGTCAGGGGTTGCCTACGGATCACTTGAGCGCCTACGACGTCAAAATTGGTTTTCTTCTGAAAGTTAAGAGCTCCTCGGAGCTCATTGTTGGCGAGTTCTAATTCCTGAATGCGGGAAGCAATCAGCTTAAAGCGATCACGCTCACGCAGGGCGAGCTCAAGTCTCTCTTCAAGATCTTTGGAATGATCGACCTCTGCGACAAAGTCTTTGGCATATTTCTCCATATCAGTCCCCCTACTGATCAAGGGTGAAACGGTGGAGTAATAGGTGCGCTGGATCTCTCGGACAGTGGTCTCGCTCCGGGTAAAAACCCAGACGAGTCCCGCCAGGAAGAGAAGCAGTGCGATGAAATTGAGAGGCCTCATGGCCGGAGAGTGTGAAGCCGGTTGTCCCGGCAGTGGGATGAATTAACGATGATCGGTGCTGGTGACAGCCTTGAGGAAGGCAATCTCAGAGAGTGCCTTGCCAGTGCCTTCACCTACCGCGCTGAGAGGATCTTCGGCGACATGAACCGGGAGTCCAGTCTCCTCCTTGAGCCGTTTGTCGAGGCCGCGCAAGAGAGCGCCGCCTCCAGCCAGAACGATGCCGCGATCCACGAGGTCAGCCGCCAGTTCTGGAGGGCAGCGTTCTAAGGTTGTGCGGACGGCATCCACGATGTTGTCGAGCGGATCGGCAATCGCATCTCGGATTTCCGGTGAGCTGATGGTCACCGTTTTTGGAAGACCGGAAACGAGGTCACGTCCCTTCACATCCATGGTGATTTCCTTGGGGAGTTCACAGGCTGATCCTACTCGGATTTTAATGTCTTCCGCAGTGCGTTCACCAATCATGAGGCTGTAGCCTCGTTTCATGTAAGAGGTGATGGAATCATCTAGCTCATCTCCAGCGGTGCGGACACTGCGGGAGTAAACGATCCCGGAAAGAGAAATGACCGCGACCTCTGTGGTGCCACCTCCGATATCCACGATCATATTACCAGAAGCATCCTGAACGGGGAGTCCGACCCCGATGGCTGCAGCCATGGGTTCTTCCATGAGATAGACTTCCCGAGCGCCTGCTTGTTCCGCAGATTCTTTCACGGCCCGGCGCTCCACCTCGGTAATCCCGGAGGGAACGGCGATGACCACGCGGGGGTGAGCTCGGCGTTTATTACTGACCTTGCGAATGAAATGACGGAGCATGGCCTCCGTGACCTCAAAGTTGGCGATGACGCCATCCTTGAGAGGCCGGATTGCCACGATGTTGCCTGGAGTCCGCCCGAGCATTCGTTTGGCGTCGTCACCTACTGCAAGGACCTCATTGGTTCCTGCTTTTACCGCAACTACTGAGGGCTCACGGAGAACGATCCCGTGATCCTTGACATTGACGAGAGTATTGGCGGTCCCGAGATCGATTCCGATATCGTTTGAGAACATGCCAAAGAATTTTGCAAACATTAGATGTTTATGAATTAAGATGAAAATGCAGCGCGGCCCTTCGTGGGCAGATATTACGCTGGGCGTACGATGAGGCCACCTGCGGAGGGGGTCAAGGCTTGAAGCGTGCTCTCACTCTGAGATTGAATAAATAACGAACGCTACTTTTGTCAAAAAAGACGGACCAAGTAGGGTTGGATCCCTGTTTTTCCGTCATCATTTGCAACACGGGGCGGAATAAAAAAAAGCAGATGAAGGCGGTTTTGTCGTTAATGTCCTAAATGGGATTTTCCAGGGTGGCGCTCATGCTCATTCTGAGATAGCGTCTCGCCACCAAGTAATCCGTATGTCTTTTCTCTCACAGGTAGGTCTGATTTTAATCGTTGTTGTTATTTTTAACATTATCATTTTTGTTCATGAACTTGGGCATTTTCTTGCCGCACGCTGGCGGGGATTGCAGGTGGACCGTTTTCAGATTTGGTTTGGGAAACCCATTTGGAAAAAAGAAATCAATGGAGTGCAATATGGACTTGGATGGCTCCCTTTCGGCGGCTTCGTCGCCTTGCCTCAGATGGCCCCGATGGAATCGATCGAAGGTGGAAATCGAGATGAAAAGCCTCTTCCCAAGGTCAAACCTCTCGATAAAATCATCGTCGCCTTTGCGGGGCCACTATTCAGCCTGCTCCTTGCTTTTGCCGCCGCGCTCCTGGTATGGCAAGTCGGTAAACCGAAGGATGCGATTACAAATACCGTCATTGGAGTGGTCGAAAAGGACAGCCCTGCCGAGAAAGCGGGCCTTCTCCCTGGAGATAAAATTCTAGAAGTCGATGATCATCCCGTGAAATGGTTCCAAGGTGACCTCGCTTCAGTGAGTGAGCGCATTATGCTCACCAAGAATGATCAGGTGAAATTTAAGATCGAACGCAATGGAGAAATCATCACCCTGAGCTCAGAATTCAAAATTGATGATACCGCGATTTGGCAGCGAAGAGCGCTGCCTAAGGTCGGCATCCGATCATCCTGGCCCGCAGTTATTCAGTCTCTGAGTGAAGGGAAAAGCTCAAGTCCGGCCCAGCGAGCTGGCCTCAAGCCTGGGGACGAGATCGTCGCGGTCAATGGGGAAAATATCTACAGTCCCAGCCGGATTACTCAAATTCTCAAAGAGAATGGAGAAAAGGAAATTGCGCTGAAAATCAAACGGGATGGACAACTCATCTCCAAGTCACTGACTCCGCTGGTTCCAGAGGATGAATATTACCAAGATCCTAAAAATAAACGTCCCATGATGGGCTTTCTCTTTGATGTTTCCCAGAGATACGATTCTCAAAAAGTGTATCCGAACCCCTTTGCCCAAATCAAAGACAGCCTGATGCAAATGTGGGTCACCATCACCTCTGTCGTCTCTCCCAAATCAAAAGTCGGAGTCGATCAGTTGGCTGGTCCTGTCGGGATTGCTAAAATGAAATTCCAACTCCTTCAGATGGAAGATGGCTGGTATCGACTCCTTTTTCTTCTCGTTCTCTTCAACGTCAATCTCGCAGTGCTGAATATGCTCCCATTTCCTGTTCTCGATGGGGGGCATATTGTCATGGCGTTCTCGGAAATGCTCTCGGGAAAACCCATGAATACCCGTTTCCTCGAGTTTGTTCAAACTGGCTTTGCCCTGCTTCTCATGTGCTTCATTCTTTTCATTACGACGAAAGACGTCGGCTCCTTCTTCGGAGGAGAAAGCGAGGGAGTGAAGCCTCCGAAGGAGCTAACTTGGCCTGCCGCTCCAGCCGCACAGGTGGAGTGAAAAGGAACGGTCCCTTTTTTCTCGCAAGTCACTTGGTCGTGAGGGCGAGTCCCACTTGCTGCCAGCCGAGAATTCCCGTTTTCAAATGAACTAATTGTTTAAAGCCCAGTTTTTTAAAAATGGGGAGCGACTGTTCGCTGCGCCCGCCACTACGGCAGTGAACGAGGTAACTTTTTTCTCGATCCAGTTTTTCGATCCGTTTCTTAAAGTCAGAGGACTTGAAATCAATATTCACCGCATTTGGGATATGGCCGTTGGCAAATTCTTGAGGCGTCCGAATGTCAATGATGATAAGATTGGGATTTGCCTTAATCGCCTTGGCTGCTTCAGCAGGAGAAAGGTTCCGATACTTGGTTCCTTTTTGTTGGCCAAATGCCAAGGTCGGTCCAAGTAGAACTGCGGTGAGGAGAAATCTTCTGTTCATGTGGAGACTGTGGCACAGAAAGACGCTCTTGTCTCATTTGGAAAACAGATTCCTTGAAATTGAAAGTTGGAAAAGCTTCTCGTCTGGGTAGGTTCTCCCACAGAAAGTCACGATCATTATGGGGAGAGCATTTGAATACCGGAAAGCTGCGAAAGAAAAACGTTGGGGTAAGATGTCACGCATTTTTCCTAAACTAGCAAAAACAATCACGATGGCCGCCAAAGAAGGTGGCACCGATCCTGATTCCAACGCGAAGCTCCGCACCGCAATTATGAATGCGAAGGCGGAGAACATGCCCAAGGATAATATCGAAACCGCCATTAAGCGCGCTGCGGGGAAAGACCTCGCTGATATTACCGAGATCAGCTACGTCGGGAAAGGGCCGCATGGCGTTCTCATCTGGGTTGAATGCGCTACCGATAATACCAACCGCTCGGTCACCAATGTCCGGACCATATTTAATAAAGGTGGAGGTGAAATGGCCCAATCCGGCTCCCTCGATTTCATGTTTGACCGGAAAGCCGTGATCGAATTCAAAACGGAAGGACTTGAGTTGGATGAACTCGAGCTTGAACTCATCGACGCCGGCCTCGAAGAGCTGGAAGCAGAAGGAGATATGGGCTTGGCCTATGGTGATTTCACCGCCTTTGGTGACTTGGCCATCACCATGGAAAAAATGAACGTCGAAGTGACCAAAGCGAGCTTGGAACGTATCTCGAATAACCCACAGGAATTTTCTGAAGCCCAGCTAGAAGAGATCGATGCCTTTGTCGATAAGCTGGAAGACGATGAAGACGTCCAAGCCGTTTTTACAAACGTGGATCGTTAAGGGTGCCCGCTTCTCTTTAACGCCTCAATCTTGTGATATTCTCTTCATTGACGCTCTTGTAGGGTATTTTTGAACCTTGTGGCGGTATCGATCTGGGTAAAGAAAAAATCACAATGCAAAAACCGTGAAAAGTCCTTCTTTACAAGCTCCGGTCCATCACTACATTCCGCCGTCCCATGCTCGATATTTTCATTAAGCTTGTGATCATCGCCCTGGTGGTGGTCAGTCTTCTTCTTGTGCTCGTGAT